>CAMCMT010000011.1 GCA_945875915.1 Synechococcus sp. UW140
TTCTCGGAACTGTCGATGGCCAAGCTGGACAAGACCAGCGAATCGGTTCAAGATCAATCAACAGCTGCATTTGCCGCAGCTGCCTGATCACTGATCTCCGATCAGATCACAGGCCTCGGCTTTTACACCACTCCAAGGGACGCAACCCATCAACGCCATGGTGATCGTGGGCGAGGGCCTGGCGGATCGCCACTTCCGCCTGCTCGCCGATGCGATCCCAGAGGATGCCGAAAGACTCCAGGTGTTGGCTGCCATGGAGGGGCGCCATGCCCGGGACTTTGTCGGCTGCGGCGTCCACTTGGGCGTTAAGCCCGATGTTCCCCTGGCCCGCACCCTGTTTGCGCCCCTCCATGCCCTGTTTCTTGAGGCGAGCCGCGCCGGCGATCGGGTGGCCTGCCTGGTGATTCAATGCCTGATCGTGGAAAGCTTTGCCGTGGCGGCCTATCGCTGCTACCTGCCGGTGGCCGATGTCTACGCCAGGCCGATCACGGCCGAGGTGCTCAAGGATGAGGCCCTGCACCTCACCTACGGCGAAGACTGGCTGCGCCCCCGCTTCCAGGCGGTGGCAGAGGAGGTGGTGGCCTGTTGCCGCCGGGCCCTGCCCGTGGTCCTAGGGATGCTGGAGCGACTCAAGCCCGATCTAGACACGATTGGCATTGCACCGGTGGAGCTGATGGGGGAATTCATAGCCTGTTTCCAGGAGTCGCTCGTGGCCATTGGCTTCAACCCCGCCCACTCCCGCCGGGTGCTCAGCGAATTGGCGGCCGCGGCCCTGGCCTGAGGGCCAGTGGCTTCAGAAGCGCAGCAGCCGTTGGCGGCGCCAGCGCTGTAGGGCGATCACGGTCCACACCGCTTCGGCAATCGCAAAGGGCCAGGCCCCCTGCAGCAGGGCGTAAATGCCGGAGCTAAAACTGCCCCCCGCAAAAATCAACACCCACACCGGACCCCGTTCTTCCAGGGCGTAGGCCAGCAAGGTGATGGCTACGCAAATTAGTCCGAAGCTATCCAGTTGCGGCGAACCCATAGGACCTGTTGCGGCTTGATTGAAGCCAACCCTATCAATGGCCATCCAACCCCATGGGGTTGGATGGCTAGGGACTATTTTGGCCTCACTATTACACTCAAGGGGGGTGATTTGGCTTTGTTTGCTGCTGTTGATTCTCACCTTTGCGGCCCTGGAACTGGCCAATCTGGGGCTTGTTCCCCTGGTGTTTTCTCCCAATCGGGCGAGGATTGGCAACCCCGCTGCCTCGATTATTTCTATCTGGTTGCGGTGGTCAGTTTTCCTTCTAACCCAGTTTTGAACCGATTAAATCCAGCAGCAAGCTATTGATTCTTGGCCAGTTGTTTGTTGTTTTCAATAGTATCGTTGTGCTGATCTCTAGGGCCGTCGGGCTGCTGGCCTGAGGCGGCAATCGCGGCTCTCAGGCCGCCCGCCGGATCCTGCACCCACTCGAGCCTGTTGCCATCTTGATCGCTCCCATCAAAGGAGCTGCTGCCATCGCGATGGCTGTGGATCGGGCCCAGGCCCCGGGCCCCGGCGGCCTGGCAGCACTCCCGCCAGGCGCCCAGTTCTTCCCCCGCCTCCAGGTGGAAGCGCCGGTGGGGGCCGGCGCCCCGATGGCTGGGGCCGAGCCGGGCCAGCCCCCAACCCACCGGATTGGCCAGGAAGGCCCAGTCCGGAGCACGTCAGAGGGCTTCAAAGCCCAAGGCGGCGTAGAAGGCGATCGAGCGGCCGATGTCCGTGACGGCAATGGCGTTGTGGCCAGCGAAGGATCGTTCCATGGCCGACCCCGGTTGCTCACCGCAAAGGGGGACTGGCTGGATCCCAAGCCTGGGCTTGCTGACCTGGGGGCCAGGCCCGCCCTCCTGGCCGTAGGTAGGCCCCCGGGAGCTGTCTTGCGGGCATCGTTCAGTGGCGCGTCCTGGAGCCACCGGTGGCAAGGTCGGCGAGCGGGGGCGGCGAGGGTAGGGTTTGGGCCTTGGCCGCCAGGCTGGCCTGATCGAGGTCCGCCGCAGCGCTCACCACGCCGCCGAAACGCAGTTGCAGCCAGGTGATCACGCCGGTTTCTAGGGCGGCGATCCCTTCCTGGTCGCGGCCGCCCAGCCCCAGGCTGACCAGCAGGAACGGGGGCAGGTACCAGAGCTGGGCGTCACCACCGGCATGACTGCCATCACCATGGCCGCGCCGCTCCTGGATCAGTTCGCGCAATTGGCCATCGCCACTGAGCTGGCCTAAGGGCGCCAGCAACAGCAGGGGTGTTTGGCTCTCCGCAGCCTGGCCGAGATGGGCTTGGGGGTTGGGGCTGGGGGGATCGGCCTGGACCGGCGCAGCGACGGAGTCCAGGGACTGGTTTGCAACCATTGCGAAACGATCGGACAACAAAACAACAATAACGTAATAACGTTGACCTGTTGCAGCTCTCCCCCTCCCTTGTGCTGTCGCCCACCCCATGACCAACCTTCCGACACCCGTAACCGCCCCCGATGCCGTCGCCGGCCCTGGGACCAGGGCTTCTGGCGCAAACGGCGTCGAGGCGATCTCGACCCATGCCAATGGGGCCGATCGGGCCCAGCGCCAGGTTCTTGGCCCCCGGCTGCGGCGCCTCCATGCCCGCATCGGCGCCGCCCATCGCCAGGCCGAGGGCATGGCCTTTTCGCGGGCCCTGTTAGCGGGCCAGGTGGAACCGCTGCAACTGGTGGCCCTGCTGCGGGCCCTGGCCCCTGGCTACCGCCTGCTCGAACAGGAGGGCCCCGCCTTGGCCGCCGCCCTCGGCGCCCAGGCCTTCCCCTGGAGCGACCTGGCCCGCAGCCCCGCCCTGGAGCGCGATGCCGCCCAATTAGCCGCCATCGAGGCCAGCCCACCCTCGGCCGCGGCGGCCATCTGGCTGGAGCAGCTGCGCAGCCTGGCCCGCCAGGCCCCCCACCGCTTCCTGGCCCACGTCTACGTGCGCTACGGCGGTGACCTCTCCGGTGGCCAGCAGCTGGCGGAACAGGCCAACGCCATTTTGGCGAGCCGGGGCCTGCCGTCGGTGCGCTTTTGGGCCTTCGAACGGCCGGTGCGGGAGCTCAAAGATGGGCTACACGCGGCCTTTGAACAGCTCGAGCTCTCCGAGGCCGAGGAGGACGAGCTGCTGGAGGAAGCCGAAATCGCCTTCCGCGCCACCCAGAGCTTGCTAGCCGAGCTGGCGGAGTTGGTCCCAGGCACCGCCACCGGTTCGGCCACCGCCACCGCAGTTGCCTCCGCCACCCCCCCTGCCACCGCCTAGGCCGCCAACGCCCCCCCAGGGGCGTCCTGATGGGCGCTGGCCTGGGGCTTGTCGAGGGGCCAGCAGGCCGTTTCAGCGCCCCATCCCTTAGGTCCTCTCCCCGCTCGCTTGCCGATTCGCCCGATGCCCCCAGCCACCAGCGCTCCGGCCACCGTTGCCACGACGACGGCCCCCTCGCCTCCTGCCACCGGAGCAGCAGGGACCGATCCCGTTGGCCGCCCAGCCCCGTCCAGGCCACCCCAGAGCAGCCCCCTGCAGCTGCTGCTCAAATACGACAAGCCCGTGCCCCGCTACACCAGCTACCCCACGGCGGCCCAGTTCCACAGCGGTGTCGGGCCGGCGGATCTGGCGGCCCAGCTGGCCCGGCCCAGCGAGGAGCCCCTTTCGCTCTACGTGCATGTGCCCTTCTGCCGCCATGCCTGTTGGTATTGCGGCTGCACCCGCATCACCACCCAACTGGGCTCGAAGGTGGTGGCCCCCTACCTGAAATCCCTGCAACTGGAGTTGGAGCTGATCGCAGGCCTGCTGCCCCAGCGGCGGCGCCTGGCCCAGTTGCACTGGGGCGGCGGCACGCCCAATTACCTCAACGCCGAGGAGCAGAGCCAGCTCTGGAATTTGGTCACCCGCCATTTCGATCTGGAGCCCAAGTTGGAGGCCTCGATTGAGGTCAACCCAGAATTCATCGATCAAGCCCAAGCCCTGCACCTGCGGGCCCTGGGCTTCAACCGCATCAGCTTCGGCATCCAGGACGCCGATCCCGATGTGCAGCGGGCGGTAAACCGGGTGGTGCCGGTGGAGCAGCTGCGGCGGGTGATGGGCTGGCTGCGGGAAGCCCGCTTTGAGAGCGTCAACGTGGACCTGATCTGCGGCCTGCCGCGCCAGACCCCGGAGCGGTTCCACACCACCTTGGAACTAGTGCGCGAACTGCGTCCCGAACGCATCTCCCTGTTTTCCTTCGCCTACTTGCCCCAGCAGCTACCCCTGCAACGCAAGATCGCCGCCGCCGACCTCCCCAGCCAGCGGCAGCGCCTGGCCATGCTCGATGACGCCAGCCAGCTCCTGGGCGCCGCCGGCTACGAGGCGATTGGCATGGATCACTACGCCCTGGCCAGCGACAGCTTGGCCATCGCCGCCCGCGAAGGCCGCCTACATCGCAATTTCCAGGGCTACACCACCGGCGGCGAGCTTGACCTACTCGGCCTCGGCCCTTCGGCGATCAGCCAGTTCCCCCATCTGTTCAGCCAGAACCAGCGCCAGCTCAACGGCTACAACGCTGCCCTAGATGCCGGCCAGCTCCCGGTGGAGCGGGGCTTGGCGGTGTTGGAGCAGGAGGTGTTGGAACGGCGCGCCCTGATTCGCGAAGTGATGTGTCACTTCCGGGTGGAATTGGAGCTGGACCGCTTTGCCAGCGAATGGAGCGATCTGCTGGCCCTCGCCGCCGATGGCCTGGTGACCCTGAGCCAAAACGGTGACCTGGGCCTGGTGGAGGTGACTACTGAGGGCCGCTGGTTGATCCGCACGATTGCGGCGGTTTTTGATCCCAGCCAGAGGGAGCGGGCCAGGGGCTCTAGGTTGATTTAGACAGACGGGATCGGGCTGGTTTGGGGTTCATGCCCCGGGCCATTATTTGGCCCACGGCTTGGCCTTGGGTAGCCGGTTCTGCCGATCCTGGGCCAGAAGGGGTTGGCCTTTGGCGGGCTGACCTCTCGCCCAGGATCAGCTCAGAGATAAAATCCAACGGTGGTCACCACCCTTGTCCCCTGGGTCCGTAGGGCACTGCGCAGGGAAATGGTCGATTGGTTATGGAGCAGGTTCTCCCAGCGATGGCGGGTCACGAACACTGGCAACACCACCGTGCAGAATTTATGGCGATCCTTGCGGTGGTCGATCTCGAACTGACGCACAAACTCCAGCACCGGATCGATCAAGGAGCGATAGGGAGACTCGAGCACCACCAGGGGCACCTCTGGCAATTGTCGCTGCCATTGCTCCTGGAAGGCGCCGGTTTTGCCCAGGCCCAGGTCCACATGCACGGCCACCAGTTCGCCGGCGATCGAGCGGGCGTAGCGGATCGCCTCAAAGCTGCCTCGATGGAGTTGCCCCACCAGCACGACCACAGGGGTGCCCCCTTCAGACGGTGCCGCCGGCAGGGACAGTTTCACATCATTGGCCATGCGCAGGCGCCGGGCCACCTGCTTGTAATGGCGATGGATGGTGAGGAACAGGGCTACCAATAGGGGCACGGCCACCACCACCAGCCAGGCCCCCTGGGTGAACTTGCTGAACAGCAAGACGGCCGAAACAATCGCGGTGACCACACTGCCAAAGCCATTGAGCAGGGCCTTGCCCACCCAGCCGTGGCCCTTTTCACGCCACCAATGCACCACCATGCCCGCCTGGGACAGGGTGAAGCTGGTAAAAACCCCCACGGCATAGAGGGGGATTAGGTGGCTGACACTGCCACCGAAGATCACCAGCAAAATTCCAGCAAACGCGCTCAGCATCACGATGCCGTTGCTAAATACCAGCCGGTCGCCTAGGGAGGCCAGCTGGCGGGGCATGTAGCTGTCCTGGGCCAGGAAGGCGGCCAGGCGCGGGAAATCGGCAAAGGCCGTGTTGGCGGCCAGCAGCAGAATCAACAGGGTGGACATCTGCAGGATGAACAGCACCGGACCGTTGCCAAACACCTTTTCACCCAATTGATACATCAAGGTGGGGCTGGTCTCCGTATAGACGGTGCCCAGTTGCGAGGCGAGCACGCTCACGCCTCCGAACATCGTCGCGAGCAGAATCACCATCACTGTCAACACCCGCCTGGCGTTCCGCCACTCCGTTGGCTTGAAGGCCATGACACTGTCGCTAATGGCCTCTATTCCTGTTAGGGCCGCGCAACCGGAGCTGAAGGCGCGCATCAGAATCAGGCCGCCGGCTCCGGCCCCGCCCACGGTGAGCAGGTCCGGGCCATGGACCTCACGAAGCACTTGGTTCTGTTCGGCCGTGGCCAAGCCCGTGATATCCCCTTGGGCCAGCTTGACTAGGCCCACTACCACCAGGGTGAGCACCGCCGCCATGAACACATAGGTGGGCACGCTCATCACCTTGGCGCTGGAGCGCAAGCCGCGCAGGTTGGCCACCATCAACACCACGATCGCCAACAGACAGAGCGGCACGTGGTACGGATCGAGACTCGGCAGGTAGGAGGTGAGGGCCGAGATCCCTGCCGCCGTGCTCACCGCCACCGTCAGCACATAGTCGATCGAAAGGGAGGCTCCAGCGATCAGGCCCGGGACCCGGCCCAGGTTTTCGTGGGACACCCGGTAGGAGCCCCCCCCTTGGGGGTAGGCCTTGATCGTTTGGCGATAGCTGAGGGCCACGATCAGCATCAGCAGGATGATCATCCCGGTGACGGGGACGGTGAAGCCCAGGCCGGCGGCCCCGGCAAAACCAAGCACCAGCACGATTTCCTGGGTGGCGTAGGCCACCGAGGACAGGGCATCCGAGCTGAGGATCGCCAGGGCCTCCGCGTTGGTTAGCCGTTCTTCGGCGTGGGCGCTGGTCGGCAGGGGAGCCCCGACCAAGGCTTTCTTGAAACGGTCCACCACCGATAGGGGCATGGTGCTTGGGCTTGGCTGCCCAGAATGAACCATCAAGATAGGACTACTACTTATTTGCAGTTATTGCACGGCTGATTGATCCTGTGGGTGCGGCGGTTAGGCCTGGCCAGGTCGAGGACGCCATGGGGTAAGCCCCCCAGGTTTAGAACCACTCAGCCTTGGCTTCGTTAGCCGGATTGGTGTGGTCTTCGGGGGTGGTGCGCTCGAAGCGCATCACGATATGGCGCTCCTGTTCACCGTCGATGGCGGTGGCTTCGATCGGGTAGAGCTGCTGTCCATCACGGAAGGGCACCTGAACACGGAAGGTGCCATCGGCCGAGAGGGGCACCACCTCTTCGCCAATCTTGAGGGTGGCGGAGGGATCGGTGGCGCCGTACACAATCAGCTCCGCATCGGCCACTAGCCAGAAGGAGCGCTGGCGGGGCCGCACCCCACCGATGCCAGAGACATTGCGGCCACTGGCCCAGAGGCCAGGACCAGAGTCGTTCAAACCACCATGGCTGGCCCGTGCCCCTGCGGCATCGTCCAGCAGATCCGGCTCATGGAAGGTCTCCGAACCCCGGCTGATCCGGCGCAGACCCATGGTTGCCGTTTGATAGAGCTGCTCATGCAGCACGGCGCCGGGGGCTTCAACTGCGTTCTGGCCAGCTGGGCTGGCCTGGGGCTCCCAGGGGGCTGGGGCTGGGGCTGGGGCGCTACCCGGTTGTTCAAAAGCTGCGAAAGGGGGTGGCACGGAAAGACCATCGCCCAGGCCGGGGATCGGAACCACCGCAGAGCGGGCCAGCAACTGCCAGCCGCCTGGGCTGTGGTATCCGAGATCTACCCGGTAGTCCCGGTCGGCCAGGGGAAGGGCCATGCCCCATTGCCTAGCGGAGCGATCCACGCTCACCTCTTGCTGGGCATGGGGGGTGGTTGCCGCGTCGCTCGAGAGGCCAGTGACATCGGCGATGCGCAGGCTGAGGGCGCTGGCGCCGGACTGCTCCAGGCCCCGGCGGTCGGCCTCGCTTAGCTGCCAGCTGGCGAAGCCCCACTGGGGGCCCTGGGCCGTGAAATGGAGCTGGGTCTGCTGGCCAATGCCAGAGCTGACGCTGCCAGAGGTCGCGGCACCAGCGATTGGGGCTTCAGCCCCATCCCCTTGGGTTGGGACCGTACTTACGGGAACCTCGCCAGCAACCTGGGGTTCGGAGCCGCTGCCCTTGCCAAGGAAGGCGTTGAGGCCTCGCTTGAGGGAACCCAGGGCATTACGGGCGTGGAAACCAAGCGACTGGCTCATGGGCAGGGCCTAACTGGCAGCCTTCCTAGGTGATAAGGGCTCGTAGATGGTGTCAAGGACGACTAAAATCCCAAAATGCTGACCCTTAACCTCCGGCGGGGGGCCGGCGTTGGCAGGCCGATTTGGCCTAGACCAGGAGCAGCTTCGTCGTCCCCACTAGGTGCCCGAATCCCTCTCCCCAGTGGCTTCCCTCAGCTGGGATCAGCTCCAGGCCCTGGCCCTGCCGGAGCCCGATCGGGTGCGGGGACCCACCAATGCCCAGGCCCAAATGCGCCTGTTTTGCAGCAACGAGTTCGACGTTCGGGTCACCCTCTACCGCGACCACCACGCCTGGTGTCCCTACTGCCAGAAGGTGTGGTTGTGGCTGGAGGAACAGCAGATCCCCTACCGGATCCGCAAGGTGACGATGAACTGTTACGGCGACAAGGAAGATTGGTATCGGCAGCGGGTGCCCTCCGGGATGCTGCCCGCCCTGGAGCTTGATGGCCGGCTGATCACCGAAAGCGACGAAATCCTGTCGGCCCTCGAAGCCGCCTTCGGCCCCCTGGAGCGCTCCCTGGAGGACCCGGAAGTGCGAGCTCTTCGCCAGCTAGAGCGGCGCCTGTTTCGGGCCTGGTGCCAGTGGCTCTGCTATTCGGGCGAGGCGGGCCCGGCCAGTGAGCCGGCCGAGCGCCATTTTGACAAAATCGCAGACCTGGTCGATGGGGCCCTGGCCATCCATCCGGGCCCCTGGTTCCTGGAGCGCTTCAGCAGTGTCGATCTGATCTTCACGCCCTATCTGGAGCGCATGGGCGCGAGCCTTAGCTACTACAAGGGTTATGGCCTGCGCCATCGTCACCCGGCCATCGACCGTTGGTTCTCGGCGCTGGAGCAGCGGCCCACCTACCTGGGCACCCAGTCCGACTTCCACACCCACGCCCACGACCTGCCGCCCCAGATGGGCTGCTGCCTGGCCAGTGGCAGCGAGGCCCAGCGGAACTGCGCCCGCCAGATCGACCAGGGGCCCTGGCTGCCCGGGGAGGCCGATAGCGCTCCTGGGCCTGATGACCACGACTTGGCCGCTGCGCCAGGGGCCTTACCCGTGCTGGAAACCCGCCAGCTCGAACCGCCCGGGGCGGCCCTGGAGGCCCTGGCTCGGGTGCTGAAACACCGGCAGAGCTTGCTGGCCGTGAATCCCCATGCCGGCGCCGGTTTGGACCAGGGCCTGGCCTGTGCCCTCACCCGCCTGGTGACCGGTGAGGCCTGCCCGCCCCCGGCGGGCTCGGCGGCGGGGCTGCGCTACCTGCGCGACCGCATCAGTGTGCCCCGCGATATGTCCCTGCATGGGGCCCGGCGCCTGCGCCAGGCCCTCGAGAGCACGGCCCAGCTGGATCCAGCCGTTGGCACCCCATCGCGAATTCCGATCCCAACCAGCCACCGCCGCGACCAGGATCCTCGGGGCTTTGCCCTGGCCTGATGGGCAGTATTTGAAGGGCCCAGCTGGTCTGGCCAGGCGCCAAGATTGTCTGCATGGAATTCAGTAGCCAGGACCTGGTTGAGCTGCTTGGCCGCTGGGGCTATGGGGTGATTTTTGCCGGCATGCTGCTGGAGAACGCCGGCCTGCCCCTGCCGGGAGAAACCCTCACCCTGCTGGGGGGTTATGCCGCCGGCAGTGGCCAGATGGCCCTATTTGGCGTGATCGCGGCGGCGGCGACGGGGGCCATCCTCGGCGACAACATCGGGTATTGGGTCGGGCGCCGCTTCGGCTGGGACCTCCTGCTGCGCCTTGGCTTGTGGTTGCGCCAGAGTCCTGAGCAGATGGAGCTGCTGCGTCAGCGTTTCCTGCGTCACGCATCGGCCTCGGTGTTCTTAGGCCGCTTTGTGGCGGTATTGCGGATCCTGGCCGGGCCCATGGCCGGAGCCGTTGGCATGCCCTACGGCCGCTTCCTGGTCTGCAACGTCTGCGGGGCGCTGCTTTGGTCGACCTCAATGGTGAGTTTGGCCTGGTTGGGGGGGCGCTGGATTCCGATCGATCGGATGATTACTGGGGTGATGCAGTTCGGCCTGGGCCTGCTGGTGCTTGGGGCCCTGCTGGCCTTCCTGCCCCAATGGATCTCGCGCTGGCAAGCCAGTGTCCTGGACAGGGACATCGCTTCCCCCGAGCCGGGGGCCCTGCCCCCCGGCGATCGGCCCTTCTGAACCGCTGGAGCCTGGGGTCAGCGACCCGAGAGGGAGTCTTTGCGGGTAAGCAGGTACTGGACCAGTTCTTCCTGAAGGGCTAGCAGTTCCCGCGTGCAGCCCCGGAAGGCGGCCCGATGGCGAATCTCATCGTGCCGGGTGTGGAGGTCCCGCAGCATTAGCTCGATGGAGTCGAGTTCAGCCCTGTTCATTAGCCCATGCCACTTGCTAGCACCCTATCAAGCCTGTCTAGGCCCCTTATCGCCATCGGCCTGGCAGCGGGGAGGCTATCGCTAGCGTTCGGCCATTGCCCGCTCCCCATGCGCCCGTTCCTGTTCGGCTCCGCCGCCATGGCGATCAGCTTGCTGTCATTGACGGTGGCAGCTCCAAAACTGACTGGACTGCCGCCAGCCCGGGCGGTCGAAATGCAGGGGCAGTCCTGGTTCAGCACACCCCCGTGGCAGGTGATTTTCACCAACTACTACAGCGATGTGAACCAGGTGGGCGGCGAGTACTACTTCACGGTCACCCTGCCCGAGCTGGCTGGCGCCGGCCTTGGCGGCCTGACGATCACCCAGACCCGGGGCGTGGATCGCAGCTTTGATTTTGATCTTGCTGCCTCCCGAGCCTTCCTTGGCAGGCCTCGCCAGGAGGGAGTGGCTGTGCCGGTCCAGGTCCGCTTCGATGGCGATCAGCGTCGCTTCCAGATCAGCTTCCCCGAGCCGCTCCAGCCTGGATCCACGGTTACCTTGGCCCTCAAACCCTGGATGAATCCCACCCAGGCCGACACCTATATGTTTGCGGTGGAGGCCCTGCCGGCCGGTCCTAATCCGGCGCCTGCCCCGCTCGGCTACGCCACCATGCAGATCTATAGCCCTTTTCGCTTTTAGGCCTTCCCCTTTCGGCCTACCCCCAACCCTGCGCCAGGATGGGGAGCCCCTGCCAAGTACCCATGGAAGCCCGCTGGAATGGAGAGTTGATTGCCAGCAGTGACGACATCGTCAAGCTGGAGGGAAACGCCTATTTCCCCGTAGATTCCCTAGTAACGGCGAATCTTCGCCCCTCAAGCCACACCAGCGTGTGCAGTTGGAAAGGCACCGCCCAGTATTACGACCTGGTTGTCGGCGAGGCGATCAATGCCAATGCGGCCTGGTACTACCCCGAACCCAAGGCCGAAGCTGCCTCCATCAAGGGACGGGTGGCCTTCTGGAAGGGAGTCCAGGTCAGCTGAACCCAGCGTTGCTGACCGAGGACATGCGGGGAGGGAGCCCGTTCAGAGGCGGCGCCGGAAGCCATCCTCGGCGACCCGGTTGGCCTGGGACGAATCGTTGTCGGCGTTGCGGCTGAGGCGCCACACATTGCGGCCCAGGCGCCTGGCCACTAGGCCCCCCCGCTGGACGACGGCGCTGCCGGGGCGGGCTCCAAGCAATAGGGCGACTTCGGCGGTGCTCAAGGGGGCGCCGGTGCGGATGGCCAGGTCGGTGAGGTCTAGCCGCTGGCGCAGGGCCGTCAGATCGACGCTGGAATCGGCCCCCTCGGGGAGCTCCGGCCAGAACGGCGCCAGGGCCGGGTTGGCCACCTGCAGGCTGCGCATCAGTCCGAGGCCCATGAAGGCCAGGGCCTGGTCGGGCTGGACCCCCTGGTCGATGGCCTGGGCCAGCCATTCGGCCATGCCATCACGGCTGGGGGCGACGCCATTGGAGCTATGGGCGGTTGAGGGCTGGCTAACCACGGATCGGGCCTCAAGCGATGGCTGGACGGTATCGGCTCGGGGCCGGGGCGCAAGGGGGGCTGACCGGTAAGATCACTCAGCTCCATCAGCATGGATCTGCTGAGGACCGAACCCCGACGTCCTCAAGGTCCGCCGCCATGGAGCGCAATCTTTCCCCTAGCGATCGAGGCCGAAGGCGACGCCAGGCCCCGATTGCCATTACGGGAACTGATCTGGGCCTGGGCGGTGGCCATGGGGCCCAGGAGGCCTCGGCCCCTAGCTGCGTGATAACCACGGACAACGAGGCGCCGCGGCTGGCTCGCCAGTCCAGCCAGGTGCAGTCGATTGAGCTGCGCACCTATGTGTTTCTCGATTCGCTCCAACCCCAGCTGGCGGCCTACATGGGCACGGTCTCCCAGGGGTTTCTGCCGATTCCCGGCGATGCCTGCCTCTGGCTGGAGGTGTCCCCCGGCATGGCGGTCCACCGCGTTACCGACATCGCCCTGAAGGCAAGCAGTGTGCGCCTGGGCCAAATGATCGTGGAGCGGGCTTTCGGCTCCCTTGCCCTTTATCACCGGGACCAGAGCAATGTGCTGCACTCCGGCCAGGTGGTGCTCGAGGCGATCGGCAGCCGGATGGAGCTGCGCAGCCGCTGCGAAGTGAGTTGGACCGAAATCATCCGGGCCATCACCCCGGACCATGCCGTCCTGATTAACCGGCAGAACCGGCGTGGTTCGATGATTCAAGCCGGCATGAGCATGTTCATCCTCGAAACCGAGCCGGCCGGCTACGTGCTGATCGCCGCAAACGAGGCCGAAAAGTCCTCCAATATCACTGTCGTTGACGTCAAGGCTGTGGGGGCCTTCGGTCGCCTCACCCTGGCGGGGCGCGAAGGCGATGTCGAAGAGGCGGCCGCCGCCGCCATGCGGGCCGTGGCCCAGATCAACCGAACCGCCAAGGCTTAAGTCCCTGGCTAGCAGTGGTGTAAGCCCTTGGAACTCCAGTCTTGTTAGGCGGACCCCTTGAAGGCAAGGACTCCTTAACGCAAGCCAAGCAACCGGTTCAGCCCCGGGGCGATCAATCGGGCTGCCTTGCCGCGGCTGCCGAGTTTGTTTTTCAGGTGGGCGGGCATCTGGCCGTAGGTCATGGCCGCTTCCCGCACCCAGAAAATTGGGTCATAGCCACCGCCTGGTCCCAGCTTGGCGCTGAGGATTTCGCCGCGGCAGAGGCCCTCGGCTTCCAGCACCGTGGTGCCCGAGGGATCGGCCAGGGCCATGGCGCTGTTGAAACTGGCGCTGCGGTAGGGGGTCGCCCCCAGCTCCTGGAGCAGGCGATCGATGCGCTCGGGGTCGGTGGGCGCGTAGCGGGCCGAATACAGCCCCGGAGCCCCGCCGAGGGCATCCACTTCCAGGCCGGAATCGTCGGCCAAGGCCCACTGGCCGGTGAGGCTGGCCACGGCTTCCGCCTTGAGGCGGGCATTGGCCAGGTAGGTGCTGCCCGTTTCCTCGATTTCTAGGGCGTCCGGCTGGCGGCGGACCTCCAGATCAACGGCATCCAACATGGCGGCGATTTCAGCCACCTTGTAGGGATTGCCACTGGCAATCACCAGAACGGGACGGGGCAAGCCGGTTAGGGCAGGGCCCGCCATTCTCCCTAATGGCGCTCTTTAGGGGTGGGCTAAGGAGGGATGGCCGTCAAATTTATCCGCCAAGGCCAGAGTCGAAGGCCAGCCTTAGGGGCGAGCTGCAGAGGCCAGCTGGAGAGGGTAATTGGGGTGAAGGGGCGGCTAGGCCGCTGGCGGTTGGACGGATTCTGTCCTGCGAGTTTAAATATCTCCCACCCTGAAAGGCTCCAGGGACGCCGGTCATCGCGAAAACCTAAGCAGGGCCCCTCGGGCAGGGAATGGGGGTCTTCAGGAATTTTTCGAGCTTCTGACGGGCCCCAAGCCCAGTCCAGGGCGGTTGCGATTGCCAACGCCTGGAGGCACCAGGGGTTTGGCGCCCGTAGACTAGCCATAATCCCTGGGCCCACTGGGCTTGCCATGGAGACCAGCCTGGTTCTACAGAACCTTCTCACGCCTCCGGTTCTGTTCTTTTTCCTCGGAGTACTGGCGGTGCTGGTGGGCTCGGATCTCGAGATCCCTGCTCCCCTGCCGAAGCTTTTTTCCCTTTATTTGCTTTTGGCCATTGGTTTTCGTGGTGGCTTAGAACTTGCCCACAGCGGTTTGGGTGGTCAGGTGCTGCCAACAATCGTGGCGGCCATTTTAATGTCACTGGCTGTGCCGATTTACAGCTTTTGGGTTCTTAAAACCAAGCTTGACAACTTCAATGCTGCTGCAATTGCAGCCACCTATGGCTCCATCAGTGCGGTGACCTTCATCACCGCCCAAAGCTTCCTGGAAAGTCAAAAGATCAGTTTTGATGGTTTCATGGTGGCCGCCTTGGCCCTGATGGAATCACCAGCCATCATCGTTGGCTTGCTCTTAGTGAAATTAGCAGCCCCGCAAAAACGACCAGACACCAAGGGGATGCGTTGGGGGGCTGTGCTGCACGAGGCGTTTCTTAATAGCTCAGTTTTCCTGCTGATTGGCAGCCTGATCATTGGGGTTTTGGTGGCAACCAGCAGCCCCCATGGTGCGGAAAAGATGTTGCCCTTTACGGATAAACTTTTCTACGGAGCCTTGAGCTTTTTCTTATTGGATATGGGCATTGTGGCGGCCCAGCGCCTCTCGGATCTCCGCAAGGCTGGCCCCTTCCTGATTGGCTTCTCATTGATTATGCCCATGTTCAACGCCGTCGTGGGAGCCTTGATTGCCAAAGGCCTAGGCTTGGGCCATGGCAATGCCTTGCTGTTTGTGGTGCTCTGCGCAAGTGCTTCCTACATCGCGGTCCCAGCGGCCATGCGCATGACCGTGCCTGAGGCCAATCCCAGTCTCTATATCTCCACAGCGCTCGGGGTCACCTTCCCATTCAATATCATTGTGGGCATCCCTGCTTACATGGCTCTCATTAACACACTCCTCCCTGCCGCTAGCTAAAGCAATGAAACGCGTTGACCTCATCCTCAGTGAGCGGGAACTGGACAAAGTGATCAAGGTGATCGATTCGTCCGGCGCTCCGGGCTATTCGGTGATGCGCCATGTCACCGGCAAGGGCCCCCACGGCATGGTGTCGGAATCGATGGATTTCAGCGGCTTGGGCGCCAATGCCCATGTGATCATTTACTGCGAAAGCGAAGTGCTCTTCCGTTTGCGGGAGGGTGTGCAGCCACTCCTCGATTACTACGGCGGCGTGGCCTTTGTGGCCGATGCCCACCCCCTTTAAGGGCCTGCCCCCGGCAATGATCGGCAGGTGCTGGCGCCGAGGGAGCCGGGGCTGGGTTTGGCTGCGGATGCAGCAACGTTGGGACAGCCCTTAATCCGTCCGTGGTGGCAAACCCTGCCTCGAAGCCAAAATCCAAGCCAATAGATTCGGCCTCCATTGGCCTTGCCCAGGGGGCTTTTGGCTTGGAGAGATCGCTCTGATGACTGCCCTGACTGGGATCTGCATGGGTTGGGCGAATTTTGGTCAGCCCAGGCCAGCGGCCCGAGAAGCAATCCACAACGTTTTGTGTGCTATTGATCAAATCTGCTTATCTGTAGCTCTAGGTACCGTGATGGTGCCAGATGTCCAGAAAGCTTGACGTAGGGAAGGCTTGGCGAGCATGGTTGCAAATGAACATTCCACCACCTCCTCCAGGAGCAGGTAATGGCAAACGAAACCATGGGCATCGCCCTCGGCATGATCGAAACCCGGGGTCTGGTCCCCGCCATCGAGGCAGCCGACGCCATGACGAAGGCCGCTGAAGTCCGCCTGATCGGGCGTGAATTCGTCGGTGGCGGTTACGTGACGGTGTTGGTCCGTGGCGAAACCGGCGCTGTTAACGCCGCAGTGCGCGCTGGCGCCGACGCCTGCGAACGGGTTGGTGACGGCCTAGTGGCCGCCCACATCATTGCCCGCCCCCACCGGGAAGTCGAACCTGCTCTCGGTAGCAGCTCCGGCTTCGTTGGTGCGAAGGACTGAGGTCTGACGCGCGACCCGAGCGGCCGCTCCCACCTCTAACCCTTCCCCCCCCCCGAACCACTGGAAATTCCCCATGAGCAAGAAGTACGACGCTGGGGTTAAGGAGTACCGCGACACCTATTGGACTCCTGACTACGTTCCCCTCGATTCCGACCTGCTGGCGTGCTTTAAGTGCACCGGCCAGGACGGTGTGCCCAAGGAAGAAGTGGCTGCCGCCGTGGCTGCTGAGTCGTCCACCGGCACCTGGTCCACCGTGTGGTCCGAGCTCCTCACCGACCTCGACTTCTACAAGGGCCGTTGCTACCGCATCGAAGACGTCCCCGGTGACAAGGAGGCTTTCTACGCCTTCATTGCCTACCCCCTCGACCTGTTCGAAGAGGGATCGATCACCAACGTGCTGACCTCCCTGGTCGGCAACGTCTTTGGCTTCAAGGCCCTGCGCCACCTGCGCCTCGAAGACATCCGCTTCCCGCTCGCCTTCATCAAGACCTGCGGTGGCCCCCCCAACGGCATCCAGGTCGAGCGCGACCGGATGAGCAAGTACGGCCGTCCCCTGCTCGGTTGCACGATCAAGCCCAAGCTCGGCCTTTCCGGCAAGAACTACGGCCGGGTGGTTTATGAGTGCCTGCGCGGCGGTCTCGACTTCACCAAGGACGACGAAAACATCAACTCCCAGCCTTTCCAGCGCTGGCAGAACCGTTTCGAGTTCGTGGCTGAAGCTGTCAAGCTGTCTGAACAGGAAACCGGCGAGCGCAAGGGTCACTACCTCAATTGCACCGCCAACACTCCTGAGGAGATGTATGAGCGTGCTGAGTTCGCTAAAGAACTCAACCAGCCCATCATCATGCACGACTACATCACCGGTGGCTTCACCGCCAACACCGGTCTTGCCAAGTGGTGCCGTAAGAACGGGATGCTGCTGCACATTCACCGTGCCATGCACGCCGTGATTGACCGCCATCCCAAGCACGGCATCCACTTCCGCGTGCTCGCCAAGTGCCTGCGCCTCTCCGGTGGTGACCAGCTGCACACCGGCACCGTGGTCGGCAAGCTGGAAGGTGATCGTCAGACCACCCTCGGCTACATCGACCAACTGCGCGAATCCTTCGTTCCCGAAGATCGCACCCGCGGTAACTTCTTCGATCAGGATTGGGGCTCCATGCCCGGCGTCTTTGCCGTGGCTTCCGGCGGCATCCACGTGTGGCACATGCCCGCCCTGGTCAGCATCTTCGGCGACGACTCCGTGCTCCAGTTTGGTGGTGGCACCCACGGTCACCCCTGGGGTTCCGCTGCTGGCGCTGCCGCCAACCGGGTCGCCCTCGAAGCCTGCGTCAAGGCCCGTAACGCCGGTCGTGAAATCGAACGCGAAGGCAAGGACATCTTGCTTGAGGCTGCCAAGCACAGCCCCGAGCTGGCGATCGCCCTCGAGACCTGGAAGGAGATCAAGTTCGAGTTCGACACCGTCGACAAGCTCGACGTCGCCTGATTTGCGGTGAATGATTAGCGGTGAATGATTGGAAGGCGCCAGCGCTAGCTGGTTTCCCCAATCATCACCATCGACTCGACCGTTCTATCCCATCCCCCAAGGATCCCCATGCCCTTCAAGAGCACCGTGGGTGACTATCAAACAGTCGCCACCCTGGAGACATTCGGCTTTTTGCCGCCTTTCACCCAGGACGAAATCTACGATCAGATTGCTTACATCATTGCCCAGGGCTGGAGCCCTGTGGTTGAGCATGTCCACCCCAGCCGTTCAATGTCCATTTATTGGTCCTATTGGAAGCTGCCCTTCTTCGGTGAGAAGGATCTCGGTGTGATCGTGAATGAACTGGAATCATGCCATCGGGCCTATCCCGATCACCACGTGCGTCTGGTGGGCTACGACGCCTACACCCAGAGCCAGGGCTCTTGCTTCGTGGTTTTCGAAGCCCGCTGATCAGCGGTTTGATCTGGGGTTTCGGTGATTCACCGGGCCCCACCCCTTTTTGCAGCCCAGCCCCCTGGCTCCTTGGCCCCCCAGTGATCTGGGCCGGCCTAGATCGTTCCAGGCAGGGCTTCATCGCTGCACCCCTATTTAGACCTTCCTTTCGTCGGGCGGACATGGCCAGTACATCCAGTCGTGAAGCAGCTCTGGAACGCCGTAGGGCCCTAACGACTGGCGGCAAAAAAGCCGTCAGTCGTTACTCCCAAGCCCCCAGCCGCGTGCGCTCGGCCAGCGATGCCAAGCCCTCCCGCACCAATGGGCCTGCGCTGGATTCGGTTCCGGCTGCTGAGATCAGTCGTCCCTTGAGTCGCCCCCAGGCCAGCCGATCCCTTGCCGCGCCAAGCCAGGGCACGTACCGCAGCGCCGCCAAGCCGGTGACGAACCCAAGCCGCGAGTTGGGTCGGGCCCGCCGTGAAGCCCTCAGCAAGCGGGGCAAACGGGCAGAAACCTCCCGTGATCGCACCCGCACCGACATCGCCAAGGCACCTGCAGCAGCGCCTGCCGCTGGCAAGACAGAGCACAAGTGCAAGTGCCAAGACACCGTGGCTCCAGCGGCCCACAGCAGCACCGCTTCGTTGTCCCTTTCCGGTGCCCGGGCCAGTGGCCGCACCAGCTCCAGCTTGGGCAATGGCAGCGCCGCCACCGCTAGCCGCCCCAGCACCAAGAAGCCAACTGCCCTGTACAACCCCAGTCGTTCCCTGGCGTTGGCCCGTCGTGAGGCCCTTAGCAAGCGCGGCAAAATGGCTAACACCGATTCGAGCCGGGGCTCTGCCGCCGTTGTGCGTCTCAACAATCCCGATCTATCTACCAGGGAGTTGGCCCAAAAAGTGCGCGAATTGAAGAGCAAGGCCGGTTCGGCTGGAACCGCCCGTAGTGGAGGCACCCGCCCCAGTGGCCCCAATCGCAATGGGGCCAAGACCGCTGCTGCTGCAGAAGCCTCCTTGAAGGTGGGCGTTAGCGAAACCCTCAGTGGCCAGGTGGTGACCGGCACCCAGGCCAACCGCTCGACCAAAACCACCGGCAACGAGGCGGCCACCTGTCGCGAGATCACCGGCACCGAGTACATGGGTGCCGAAATCTTCCGTACCTTCTGCCAGAGCGAACCGGGTCCCTCCCAGCCCGCCAAGGTGCGCGTCACCGCCACTAGCCACGGCAACCGGGTCACCGGCAATGAGGTGGGTCGCTCAGAAAAAGTGACCGGCGATGAGCCCGGCACCTGCAAATCCATCACTGGAACTGAATACATCTCGGCTAACCAGTCCGCTGCGTACTGCGGTGGCGTGGTGCCCTCACCCCGCAAGGTGGCCCATAGCCAGACCCAGGGCGGCCGCTCCGTCTCCGGGGTGATGGTCGGACGCTCCGAAAAGGTGACCGGCGATGAGGCCGGTTCCGGTTTGCAGCTCACTGGTGACCAGTACCTCGGTAATGAGCCCCCGGTGGGAGGCCGGGCAGCGGCCAAGGTCGACAGCTTCAACACCCTGCGCGGTACAGGCATCACCGGCACCAGCGTCGGCCGCAGCGAGCGGGTCACCGGCGATGAGCCAGGCAGCTGCCGCCTGGTCACCGGCGATGAATACGTTGGCAGCCAGCAGTACGACCGTTTCTGCGACACCCGGCCTGCCCCCGAGGCGGCGAAGGTGGGCTTCAGCGTCACCAATAAGGCCCAGGTGGTGAGCGGCACCCGCACCGGCCGCTCCGAAAAGGTCACCGGCAATGAGCCCGGCACCTGCAAGCTCGTCACCGGCACCCCCTATGCCGGCATCGACCAGGCCGCCGATTGGTGCTCCTCTGGCCAGGTCAAGGCAATGCGCCAACGCACCCCTGCCCGCGCCGGCACCCCCGGCCCCCGGCTCAGCGGCCAGCAGCCTGGAATCGGTGGGGTGATGACCGGCGGCAGCCGCGGCGCCTGTGAAAACGTCACCGGCACCCCCTATATCGGTGGTGACCAGTTTGTGAACGCCAACTGTGCCCCGGCTGAAAGCCACCAGAGCGATTTCCCCCAACCGCTTACCAGTGCCCCCTGGCAGCAGTTCAGCGTCCAATCCCCCGCCCGCGCCGCCATCGGTAAGCGTGATACCGGCGGGTCGGTGACCGGCAGCAGCTACGAACTGGGTGGAGGACGGGTTACCGGCCCTTTTGACCTGGCCGGTGACATGGTCACCGGCACCGAGCAGTTCCGTTTTGATCGCGGCGGCGCCCAACTGGGTCGCCTCCAATCCCCCGCCCGGGCCCGGTTAGCCAACGCTGAGCGCCAGCAGGTGCCCCTCTTAGGCGAGGTTGAGGAGGGTCGTCCCGTTTCCCGGGTTACTGGTGAGGGTATTTCTGCTGGCCTAAATATCACTGGCGATGATTGGGATCGGGGCGATCGCGTTACCGGTACCGAGGGCCGTTCAGCCCGCCGTCGCAACCCCACCCGTACGGGTCAAATGTCCGCCATGCCGGGCACCCAGCCCAAGCGCAATGAGGAGGTGGCCCAGCCAGTTAGCCGTGTTACCGGATCTAGTGGAAACACCGACAAGGGTTCCCTGATCACGGTGTCCGGCGGCGCTAGGGGCTGAGCGTCATGCCTCCCCGCCGCAGAGCTCCTGCCCCCCTCAGACCGCAAGCGCCGACGGCCCCCCGTCGTCGCCCTGGGCCTGCGGGTTCGCTGCCTAATTCAGACCTGGGCGCCACCGGCGGTTGGACCAGTTCCAATCCGTCCCTGGAGTCGGGCCTCTCCCTCAACTCTCGCTTAGCCGATCGGGGCCGTCGCGCTGCGCCTGCTCCGCTCCATCCCCTCAGCAATGCTGCGGCGAACGCCTGCCTGCTCAACTATGACCAGCGCACTAAGGCGTCGTTTGACCGGATTGTGCCCGTGCTTAAGCGCCTGTCGGCCCTGCAGCACGAGCCGGATTTCGTTGCCCAGGCCCAACAGTTGGCCCAGGCAGAACTCGGCTATGAATTACCGCTGCCGATTTTGGAATCGGCCTGGGTCACCCAGCTGGACATGCGCACCCTATTTGCCTGGTGTGTGTTTGAGGCCTATGGCCAGGCCAGCCGCAGTTTCTTTGCTTCCGATCCCCTGGGCGGTCACCAGGGCAGCCAGGGAGCTGAGGCTTTCAACCATTTCTTACTCGAGTGTGGTTTCCACCTCCTTGATGTCACCCCCTGCGCCGATGGCCGCCTGGCCCATGCCATCGCCTACGCCCTGAGGATTCCCTACAGCAGTGTGCGCCGCCGGCCCCATGCAGGCGCCATTTTCGATATCCAAAATACGGTGAATCGCTGGATCAAAACCGAGCATCTGCGTTATCGCGAGGCCAAGCCAAATCCTGGCCAGGCTGATACCCGCTACCTCAAGGTGGTGGTGTATCACTTCAGTTCCTTAGATCCCAACCACGAAGGCTGCGCCGCCCATGCCAGTGATGATGGCGCTGCGGCCTCGGGCGGACTGGGTTGCTTGCAGGATTTTCGCGCTGCCATTGAAAACAGCTTTTGCTGTGGGGCTTCCGTCGATCTGTTGCTGATCGGCCTCGACACCGACACCGATGCGATCCGGGTGCATGTGCCCGGTTTCGATGGCAGCACCAACCTCGATCGTTGGCTGGACGCCCAGGTCGCCTATGACGCCACGGTCCAGTTGCCTGCTGCCCAGGGCCGGGCCCATCTGTTGGCCCTGGTCGAGCAGGCGGCTGCCTCCACCCCCGACCCCGGCATGGTCAAGCTGGTGGCCAGGTTGCTTGAGCACAACATCTCCCAGATCGATTATGTGCGGCAGTTCCATGGCGGTACCTACGCTGATGCCGGCCATGCCGAGCGCTTTATCGGCGTGGGAATCGGTTTCAAGGAGATTCATCTGCGTAATCTCACCTACTTCGCCTATCTCGATACCCTGGAGGAAGGCGCTGCCGATCTTGATGTCGGCGTCAAGATCTTTAAGGGGCTGAATGGTTCCCGCGGGTTGCCGATTCCGGTTGTGGTGCGTTTCGACTACCGCAGCAGTGTGCCCGGGGCCCGCGAGCGGGCCATTTATCGCTGTGAGAGATTGCAACAGGCGATTGTCGCGCGCTACGCAGACCTCTGCCGGGACGGTCTGCTCCATACTTTGTTGACGATCCGCGACCACGATCGGGATTCCCCGACTGAAGCGGTGGGATCGTCGATCACATTCGCCACGGGAGGGGGCCACTGAGATGCTGATTTGCAAGGTCGTCAAACCTTTGGTTTCTACCAATCGCATCCCTGATTTTGAGCACAAGCATCTGCAAGTTGTGCTCGATGGCAGCACCCAGAAAGTGGCTGTTGATGCGGTGGGTTGCGTTCCTGGCGATTGGGTGATCTGCGTTGGCAGTTCGGCTGCCCGCGAAGCCGCGGGAAGTAAGTCCTATCCCAGTGATCTCACCATTGTTGGCATCATCGACCATTGGGATCCCGAGGCCGCCAAGGCTGCTGTCGCCGGTCCCCCGGCGCCCAACCCGGCCACTCCTTTGAGTGGCGGCCAACCAGCGGTCGTTGGCCAGTTATCGACCGGTGGGACGACAAGCTGATGGAAATCATGCAGGTGACCGGATCCCTTGTTTGTAGCCACCGGGTGGGCGGCTTGGGCCATATGCAGCTGCGGGTGCTGCGCACCCCCAAGGGCAAGTTGAACGTGGCGGTGGACCCGGTAGGGGCGGCACCTGGGAATTGGGTGTTCACCGCCAGCGGTTCGGCCGCCCGCTTTGCCTGCGGTAATCCGGAGATCTTCACCGATCTCACCATCGGCGGCATCATCGATCACTGGTCGCCGGACGGATGAGGTCTAGGGGCCCTGCCCCCAGCTTTCCCTTCCGCGTCCTGTTCTCCCCTGCCATGGCCTCCTCCACCCCCCCCGATCCCAGCCCTAAAGGCACGAGCACTCCTGCCGATTCGGCAGCGAAGGCAGTAGCGGCCGCCGCCGCTGCCTCGCCAGGGACCTCCAAGCCCGCGGCGGTGCCTGGCAACCCCGCCGCGGCCTCGGTGGCTTCGGCATCTGTGGTGACTGCGGCCACCGTCGTACCCACGGCGGTTCCCAAGGTGCCCGTCCCGGCACCCCTCCCCAGTCCGGGGGCGACCATCCCAGTGGTGGCCACCGCGGTGAGTAGCAGCTCACCGGTGCGCTCCGGCAGCCGCCAGGCCCCAAGCCGGGCCGCCAGCAGCCGTTCGGCTCCCAGCCGTTCGGTGCCCAGTCGGGCCAGCAGCAGCCGTGCCAGTGGCGGCCGCTCCAGTAAGTCCGCCCCTGCTTCAACTGGCTCCAGTCGCTCCGGCGGCGGCAGCAACACCCCTTCCACCCCCCCTTCCTCCAACACCATGGCTTCTCCCATTCAGGGCATCGCCCTCGGCATGATCGAAACCCGTGGCCTGGTGCCTGCGATCGAAGCGGCTGATGCCATGACCAAGGCTGCCGAAGTCACCCTGGTCTCAAGAGAATTTGTGGGTGGCGGCTACGTCACCGTGATGGTCCGCGGCGAAACCGGTGCGGTCAATGCGGCTGTGCGTGCCGGCGCCGATGCCTGTGAGCGCGTTGGCGATGGCCTCGTGGCCGCCCACATCATTGCTCGCCCCCACAATGAGCTCGAGCCCATGCTCGCCAGCGTCGATTCCATCCGTCGCAGCTGATGGCCAACGCTGGCACCCATCCGCGCGTCCTTGGCTATCTGGGCCGCGCCCTGAGCCTCGAGCTCTCGGCGGTGCAGCAGTACATGACCCAGGCCTCCCTGGTGGAGCTCTGGGGTCTAGCGGAGGCGGCCGAGCGATTCCGACACGAAACCGTGGAGGAAATGCAGCATGCCGAGCGCATCGTCAAGCAAATGCTGGTCCTAGGGGTGGCTCCGGCTGCCTCCCAGTTGCGGCCCGTGACCCACGCGGCCGATCTAGTTGGCTTGTTGCGCCACAACAATGTGCTGGAGCAGGACCTGATCCACCACTACGACGATGCCCTGCGCTTCTGTTTATTGGTGGGGGACCAGCAGAATGGCGCATTTTTTCAGGCCCTGCTGGAGGACGAACAGCACCATGGCGAGGAGCTCATGCAGTGGCTTCGCCAGCTGAGCGGCGCAGCCTCCCTTGCCAACCAACGGGTCACCTTCTGAGGGGACCTCACCCTGGCTCTTGAGCCGAGTCCCTTCTGGGGCTCGGCAGTTCCTTGTTAGGCCGCCTAGATTCCGCCGCCAGCCCCGTCCTTGCGGCGGCCTGCTTTCCCTTTCCCCTTGACCGCAGCCCTTCCCCTGCCGATCCAGCTGGTCTGGTTGATCCCCGTGTACGGCTTCAGCGGTGTGCTGTTGTCCCTGCCTTGGGCAACTGGCTGGTTCAAGCGCAATGGTCCTAGGCCTGCGGCCTACCTCAATTTGCTGGTCACCCTGCTGGCCTTTGCCCACGGCAGCCTGGTGACCCTGGAGATCTGGGAACGGGGCGCCCAGCACCTCAGTTTCAACTGGTTTTCCGCGGCCGATTTGCACTTGGCGATCGGCTTTGATTTGTCGCTCACGAACCTGGCCGCCCTGGAATTGATCACGTTGTTGAGCCTGCTGGCCCAGTTCTTTGCCCTGGGTTATCTCGACAAGGATTGGTCCCTGGCTCGTTTTTATGCCCTGGTTGGCTTCTTTGAGGGTGCCCTCAGCGGCCTGGTGTTGAGCAGCAATCTTTTTATCAGCTATTTCCTCCTGGAGATGCTCACCCTCTCCACCTATCTGTTGGTGGGGTTCTGGTATGCCCAACCTCTGGTGGTAACCGCAGCCCGCGATGCTTTTCTGACTAAACGGGTCGGCGATGTGTTGTTGCTGATGGGGGTGGTGGCGCTCTCGGCCCTAGCCGGGTCGATGGAGTTCACCGACCTCTACAGCTGGGCCGCCCATGCCCAGGACGCCTCCCTGGGGACAGCCCGGTTGTCTCCCCTGGCGGGCAGCCTGATTGGCCTGGGCTTGATTGCTGGTCCGATGGGCAAGTGTGCCCAGTTCCCCATGCACCTTTGGCTCGATGAGGCCATGGAGGGCCCCAACCCCGCCTCAATTCTGCGCAATTCCGTGGTGGTCACCTCTGGCGCCCTGGTGTTGCTCAAGCTGATGCCCCTGCTGCGGCTGTCGCCGATGGCGACCATTGCTTTGTTGGTCGTTGGCACGATCAGCGCTATCGCCGGCGCCCTGGTAGCCCTGGCCCAGGTGGATCTCAAGCGCGCCTTTTCCTATTCCACCACGTCCTATTTGGGCCTGGTGTTCATCGCCATCGCCCTGCAGCAACCGGCTGTAGCCCTGCTGCTGTTGCTCTCCCATGGCCTGGCCAAGGCCCTGTTGTTTATGAGCGTGGGCAGTGTGATTGCCACCACCAGCTGCCAGGACCTCACCGAATTAGGGGGCCTCGGCAACCGCATGCCAGCCACCACCGTGGCCTTCCTGGTGGCGGGGGCCGGCCTCGTGGGCCTGCTGCCCTTGGGCTGCTACTGGTGTTTTGGTCTGGGAGTGCAGGCGATCTGGCAGCTCCATCCCCTCTTTGCCGGGGTGATCTTGCTCACCAACCTGCTCACGGCCTTGAACCTCACGCGGGTATTCCGCTCTGTTTTCCTAGGATCGGCCATGCCCAAAACCAAGCGGGCCCCCGAAGTGAATTGGCTGATGGCCCTGCCCATGGTCAGCCTCACCGTGTTGGTGCTGGTCACCCCGTTCCTGATGGCCACCATTAATCCAGTGCCTGGCATTGGCGCCTTCTCCTTGCCAGTTGGCCTCTGCGTGGCCGGATCCGGCCTGCTGGGAGTGGGCATTGGTAGCCAGATCAGCCTGGATCGGTTCTGGTCCCGCTCCATCTTGCAACCCCTGCGGGGCCTTCAGGATCTGCTGGCCCTAGATTTTTACACTGAAAAGATTTATCGGTCCACGATTGTGGCCTTTGTGGCAGGACTGGCCCAGTTCACGAACGCCATCGATCGCCAAGTTGTTAATGGCGTGGTCAATGGCATCGGTCGCCTGTCCCTGCAAAGCGCTGAAAATCTCAAGCTCAGTGTCAGCGGCCAGCTGCAGAGCTACGTGCTCACCGTGGTGATTGCCATCGTGGTGTTGCTCAGTTCCCTGACCTGGATTGTGGCTGAGGTGGTTCGCTGATGACGAGCTCTGTTGGGATGGCCTTCCCCTGGCTGAGCCTGTTACTCGCCATTCCCTTCCTAGGAACCTTCGCCCTGTTGCTTTGGCCTGGGGAACCGAGCCCAGGCCGCCTGCGGGGCATCACGATTGCGATCTTGGCGGCCCAGTTGGTTGCCAGCCTCGCCCTGTTGCTTGTGTTTGATCCCCAGCTATCGGGTATGCAACTGGAAGAGATCCACAGCTGGGTGCCGAGCATTGGTCTCAACTACCAGTTGGGGGTGGATGGGCTCTCCTTGCCCCTGGTCTTGATCAATGCGGCACTCACCCTGGTGGCGGCAGTCTGCACCCGGGATTTCAGCAAGCGTCCGAGGATTTATTTCTCGATGTTGTTGTTGATTAGTGGCGCGGTGAATGGGGCCTTTCTGGCCGAAAATCTTCTGCTCTTCTTCCTGTTCTATGAGCTTGAACTGATCCCCCTTTGGTTGCTGATCTCGATTTGGGGCGGCACTGAGCGCGCCTATGCCGCCACCAAGTTCCTGATCTTCACGGCAGTCTCTGGCATGTTGATCCTCGGGGCGTTTCTGGGCCTGGCCCTGTTTACTGGCACGGTCGATTTCAGCCTTACACCGATCAGCAGCGACCGGCTAGCCATGGGCAGTCAGATCGTGCTGCTCTCGGCCCTGCTGGTGGGCTTTGGCATCAAATTGCCGTTGGTGCCCTTCCATACCTGGCTGCCCGATGCCCACACCCAAGCATCGACGCCCGTTTCCGTGTTACTGGCCGGGGTGTTGTTGAAGCTTGGTACCTACGGGATCCTGCGCTTCGGCATGGGCTTGTTTCCCGAGGCTTGGGCCCAATTAGCCCCTGGTTTAGCGATCTGGGCTGCTATTTCAGTTGTGTATGGCTCCCTGGCGGCGATCGCCCAGCGGGACATGAAACGGATGGTGGCCTATAGCTCCGTGGGCCATATGGGCTATGTGCTGCTGGCTGGGGCCGCGGCCACGCCGGTGGCCCTGCTGGGGGCCGAATTCCAGATGGTCAGCCACGGGCTGATCTCGGCGCTGCTGTTCCTGTTGGTGGGAACCGTGTATCGAAAAACAGGCACCCGGGATCTCGATGTTTTGCGGGGGCTGCTCAATCCGGAGCGGGGTCTCCCCTTTACGGGCACCTTGATGATTCTCGGCGTGATGGCCAGTGCTGGCATGCCTGGCATGGTCGGATTTATCGCCGAGTTCCTGGTCTTCCGAGGCAGTCTTTTGGCCTATCCGATCGCCACCTTGCTTTGCATGGTGGGATCAGGTCTAACGGCCGTGTATTTCCTGCTGCTCGTGAACCGCGTCTTCTTTGGCCGCTTGGCGATCACCCCCGCCAGTGACAATCCTGTGGAGGACGCGCGCCTGGACATTCAACTGGCGCCAGTGGCTCCTAGGGAAACCCTGCCTGCCCTCGCCCTGGCCCTTGGGGTGCTAGCCCTAGGGCTATTTCCAGCCTTCCTGGGCCACTGGAGTGAGGCCACCACAACCGCCATGGCCGAGCTGCCGGGGCTGGTGGCGTCACTACCTGGAGGGGGGCTGGGCTGATGCCAGTCATTTCTGCCGATCTCACCCGCCAGGGGGGCATGCCTACGGCCGCGGAACTGGAACGCCGCTTGCTGGCTGGTGAGACCCTGCTTGCGGAAACCTCCGACCATGTCTTGGAAGTGGTGGGGGTGCTGGAGAGTTACGGGGAGGTTCTCGATGCCTATAGCCGCAACCTGATCTATCAAGCTGAGCAGCAATTCCTCAACCCTTTTCCAGTTTTTAAGTTCTTTGATGGTGACTTGAGTCCAGCCAGGATCTGGCGCCATCTCAACCACGACCGCATCAATTTTGAGTACGCCGAATATTGCATGAAGTCCATGCTTTGGCATGGTACCGGAGGCCTCGATGCCTACCTCGATTCCCAGGCCTTCGCAGATTGTTGCGGCGGGATTATCCAGATCAAAACGCGACAGGACCTGCTGCTGGCCCTGCTCAATCCCCTGTTTCGCCAATTCCTGCCGGAGTTGATCCGCACTGCCGCCACCACCCATGCCTTGGGCCAGTTTTGGCGGGTTATGAGTGATTTGTTTATCGACCTTGCTGCTGCCGAACGGGACGGACGGGTGGCGACGATCGCCCAAGTGGTGGACGTCCTCAAGCAAGGCCTGGTGGCTGCGGCAGCCCAGCCGATCACCTACGCGGTGACGGTCGGCCAGCAGACCTTCTGGGTGTTGCCACCCGAGGCCGGCCTCACCTTCCTGGCCGATGTGGCCGTTCCCTATGTCGAAGCAGTGTTTCTGCGGGGTATGCCCTTTCTGGGCACGGTCAGTTTTAACGCCCAGGCCCAGCAGATCTCGCCTGACCAGGGACAATTCGCCTACGGCGCCCTGTTCGCCGATCCCCTGCCCAGCATGGGGGCTGGCATCCCCCCCAGCCTGTTGATGCAGGACATGTATCGCCATCTGCCGGCAGCGCTGCACGATTGGTACCTGCAGCGCAGCCGCGGCGAAGGCGATGTGCGCGTCAAGATCTGCGCCAGCTTCCAGAAGGCGATGTTCTGCGTCACCAATGCCGCCATCGCCGGCACCTTCGCCTATCCGCTCGGCAGCAGCGATCCCGAGGCCGAGGCCGCCAATCAGACCTATGCCCGCGCCTGGGCGAGCCGGCTTGCCCTGGCCCGCACCGATTGCCTCAGGGCCGCCTCCTGATTTCAAACCCCATACCCATGCCCACGAAGTTCTAAATTCAAGCCATGGAGCAGCCCTGGACCCAGCGACCCCGCCCCGATCGGCTTGAGCGTCGCATCGAATTCAGTGAGTACGAAGCCACCCGGGGCTTTTTGGAGCGCCTTAACACGCTCTCGGAGCAGCAAAGCCGCTTTCCCGATATCAGCTTTGGTCGCACCTATGTGAATATCACCCTGCGCGCCGAAGAGGAGGATGGCGCCATCGGTGAGGTCGATCATGCCTTTGCGGCGGCGATCGATGGGTTGCTCTGATCCCGAGGGCATCGCGGACGCCATCAGCGACGACCTGACCCCGGTTGATCTCAAAGCCGCCTACGAAGGTGGCCATGTGAAGGAGGTGCTCGACCAGCTCGATCAGGAGTTGATCGGCCTGCGTCCGGTGAAAACCCGGATCCGGGAGATCGCCGCCCTGCTGGTGGTGGAGCGGGCCCGCAAGCAGGTGGGGCTGGCGACCACGGCCCCCAGCTTGCATATGTCGTTCACCGGTCGGCCGGGCACCGGCAAGACCACCGTGGCCGAGCGCATGTCCAAGATCCTGCATCGGCTTGGCTATGTTCGCAAGGGCCATGTGGTCACGGCCACCCGGGATGATCTGGTTGGCCAGTACATCGGCCACACGGCCCCCAAGACCCGGGAGATGCTGAAAAAGGCGATGGGTGGCGTGCTGTTTATTGATGAGGCCTATTACCTCTATCGCCCTGAAAATGAACGGGACTATGGTGCCGAGGCGATCGAGATCCTGCTCCAAGTAATGGAGGCAAACCGGGAGGATCTGGTGGTGATCTTTGCCGGCTACAAGGACCGAATGGATGTGTTTTATCAATCCAATCCCGGGCTTTCTTCCCGTGTAGCTAATCACATTGACTTCCCGGATTACACTGTTCCGGAATTGTTAGCCATTGCAAAGCTAATCCTGGCAAAGGAAAACTACCGGCTCAGTGAAGAGGCCACGGTGGTTTTTGCGGAATATATTCAGCGGCGCATGCTGTTGCCCTTTTTTGCCAATGCCCGCTCGATCCGCAATGCCATTGATCGGGCCCGCATGCGCCAGGCCAATCGGCTTTTCAATGCCATGGCTGCGGGTCTCACCAAGCGGGACCTAATCACGATTGAGGCTGAAGACATCACGGCTAGCCGGGTGTTCGCTGGCGAGTTGGAGGGGCTAGATCCCAGTGCACCATTGACAGACGAACCCGGTGCCAGAGATAGGGCAGGGCTATAGCTATATTGTATTCATTAATGGCGTCAGAATCTGAAGCTTGTTTTGACCAGGCCGCCAAACTGGCTAAAGACTTGGTTCGATGGGGTGCTTTGTCCTAGGGGTCTGCTTAGATAGATTAAGGCAGGCGTCACAGTGATATTGTCGGAGATCTGTAGTTTGTACCACCATTCCCAGATGAAGTTACCGTCGTCAGGAATTGCAGAGCCTGTTAAGGCGGTGGCAAATGTGGGCTGGCCCACGGCCATGCCGAAATCATTGCCTTTGGCAAGGACATCTTTCCATTGCAGGCCTGCCATCCAGGATTGGCTTGCGCTAACGCTGCTCACAGGTTGCTCCCTTTGGTAAGAGGTGCTGTTGAAGCCCCAGCCGAGGCTGATTGAGGGCAGCCAGCCTGGCGATAAGGGCTGCCAGAAGCCACTGAGGCCAAAGGCATTGGTTGTGGCTTGGCTGTTCGTGTTACTTGTGCTCGTTTGGATCAATGGAGTGCTGCCTGAAATGGCTGTCCATGGCTGGATTTGGCTCCAAATCGCTGCCAGTCCCCACTGATTAGCTGCGTAGCCAATCTGAAGGCTTGTGCTTGCTCCAGAACTGTTGCTTCCTAGCCCTCCAGTGGTGTCCGAAGGATCGCCCTGGGCTGCTATGTTGCCACGGCTAGCAACATAGTTTGCGCTTACGCTATAACCATTTTGTTGCCACCAAAGACCAGCGCCTGCACCTAGATTTTTATTGTAGGCTGCTGGTGCACCGTTGAGCGTGAGTGCGTTGAGGATTGTGTCTGCCGGGTAGGCGCTTGGCCATAGGGCAAGCATGTCTTCCTGGCCGACACGGGGGCCAACTGTTGCTGTAAAGCCATGGCCCAAGGGCACTTGATAGTAAAGTTTGTCGATCCCAATAATGTTGGCACCGGCATCTTCTTGAAAGGCCGTGTCAAGGGTGGAAAGGCCTAGCCCTTCTGGAAAGCCACCAAAGGCGCTTGCTCCAAAGTCGCCGGCTCGTAGTATCGTTTTGAGTAGGTCTTTACCGCTAAAGCTGGTGTCAAGGCTCAGCTGTAGGTCGTAGTTAAGGGTTGTTGCATTTGGCAGGTTGATTGTGCTCCCATCCCTCAGGTTGACCGTGTTTGCCTGCGTATTGATGGCATTGCCGCTGAAGATATTTGCGCCAAGGACATAGGTGGCTTGCCCTGAAAGTTTCGTGGTTGTGGAGAATTGGCTGGCCTCAAGGCTGCCTACTCGGGATGCGAGCCCGTCTACACGTCCCTTCAGCACTGCTAGTTCCTTTTCGAATTCATTGGTCAGCTTTTTCAGTTGATCACTCACCTCGGAGACACGCTCTAGGCAGGCGTTCAACAGGGCTGCAGCTTCAAAGCGGGTGATCGATTTCTTGCCCTCGAAGGTAACATTTGGATAGCCAGCTACACAGCCGTAGCGTTCGAACAGATTGGAGAGTGACTGGTAACTCCAGTCGGTTGGCTGAATATCAGAAAACCGTGCAATAGTGGATTGCTGTGCTTGGCTTGAGTATTTGTTTAGTTCCGTAATAGTTAATGTTTCGCAATTGGCTGGGCTGGTATTAAGTGCTATCAATGCAAGAGTTGAGCTGACGCTAAGGAGCTTGATGGTCATTGTTCGGATTGGCAAAGGTTTCAGTTCGTGTTTGTTGCCCAAGCCTGGGATCATTAAATTTTTGCCCATTGCTGAACTAGGCGGCGCTTGCCAGCCTGGTCACAGCGGCCCTTGAGGCCGTTGACGATTAGGCAGGTGTTGGCGGTGAGGGTAGCGACCAGGCTGCTGCCCTGAGCTGGGCTGCCATGGGCCCCGGCCAGGCCAGCCCCTTTGGCCAGGCCATCAGCCACCAGCGGGGCTGGCGCGATTGGCACGCCGCTGAGAGAGCTAATGCGTTGCAGTGACTTGCTAGGAGGCAGGCTTTCGGCGAACAGCATTGTTACCCGCTCGCGCTTGAGCTGGGCTATCACCGCTGCAAAGGTCTGGGGGCGCAGGCTCTGGCTGCTGCTGAGGGAGTCCACCACCGGCAATTCCCGCAGGCCATAGGCCCGAGCCAGGCTGGCGAAGGCGCGATGGCTGGTGGCCAGGGGGCTGGGCGGGACCGGGATGGTGGCGAACTGCTGGCGGTTCCAGCGGTCGAGCTGCTGGAGCAGGGCCACCATCGCCGCCGCCCGAGCGGCAATGGCTTGGCGGGCTTGCGGTTTGAGGGCTCCAAGTTGTTGGGCCACCAGCTGTGCCATGGCACTTGCCTGGGCGGGGTCATGCCAGACATGGGGATCCCGGTCACCATGGCCGTGGCCTTCTTCGCTATGGCCTTCTTTGGCATGGTTGTCGGCATCCGGCCTGGGGCTCTCCAGGCCCATGGCATGTTTCTCGGCTGGATTCTCCAGCTTGGGGCTATTCGGCACGGCCTGCTCGGCTACGGCCAGCGCCCGGGTTTGTTTCTCCAGGGCAGGGGTGAGGCCATAGCCGTTGACCAGCACTAGCTGGGCCCCTTTGAGTTGCTGGCTTTGTTGGGGCGTGAGGTGGAATTGGTGGGGGTCGTCGCCGGGTTGGAGCAGGCAGGCCACCTGGAGGTCGCTGCCGGCGAGCCGCTGGCTGAGGTCGCAGAGCACCCCATCGGCGGCCACCACCTCCGGACTCCGGCTAGGGCCGCAAGCCATTAGGGCTAGGGCCGGCCCCAGGGCTGCCAGGGCGAAAGCCGCCGGGATGAAACGCCGCAAAGGGGGCTTGGGCACAGGAGGAACCACCAGGGAAGCGGGAGCGGCAGCGGGACAAGTCACCGGTCTCGCTTCGAAATGATAACCGTTCTCGCCTGCAGGTCGACTGTTGTCGCTAGGGGGATTGCCGCTCCTGGCAGGCGCTGCAAAGGCCAAAAAACTCCAGGGTGTGGAAGAGCAACCGGAAGCCGGAAGCCTGCTCGCCATGGAGGTGCACCTCGGGCATGGGGCATTGCTCCAGAAGGGTGGTGGCTCCGCAGTCGACGCAGGTGAGGTGGTGCTCATCCCGCTCCGTCGGGGCATAGAGCGCCTCGCCGTTGGGGAGGTGGCGACAGCGCACCAGACCCTTTTGCTGCAGCAGGCGCAAATGGCGATACACCGTGGCCAGGCCCATCGGCAGCTCGCTCTGGCGTAGCAGGGCATGCACCTGCTGGCCCGTGAGTTCCGTTTCCGCTTGGTGCAGTTGGTCCAGCAGCCGCTCCTGCTTGTCCTTAAGGCCTGCTGCGGCGACCGGCGGGGCCATGGCCTGGCGTGGAAGACCCCGTGATCTTATGCAGCCCTTTTCAGCCTCCAAGCCCTGGCCTGCAGCCCGCAGGGCCGGCCTGACCTAGAAGGGGATGGCCAGGGGGCCTGCAGGCAAGGCAGTGATCGGCGTGGACAAGTTCGGCACCATGTGGGCGGTCTTTCAGGGCCTGATGATTGAGGCCCTGCCATTTCTGGTGATCGGTGTCGTGATCGCCTCCCTAGCCCGCTGGCTCAGTCCTGGGGGCCGGTGGCTGCAGCGCTTGCCGGCCCATCCCCTGCTGGGCCCCCTCACCGGGGCGGCGCTGGGCTTTGCCCTGCCGGCCTGTGAGTGCGGCAACGTGCCAGTGGCCCGCCGCCTGCTGGCGGGGGGAGCTCCGCTGGCCACAGCCCTCGGCTTCCTGTTTGCCGCGCCGGTGCTTAATCCGATCGTGTTGGCCAGCACCTGGGCCGCCTTTCCAGACCAACCTTGGCTGCTGGCCGCCCGGCCCCTGGGGGCCCTCGCCATTGCCATGGTGCTCACCTTGCTTCTGCGGCTCCTGCCCGAGCAGGACCTGCTCACCGCTGAGCTGCTCGCCGAACGGCGCTTGAATCAGCCGTTGGCTGAGGTCTCCCTGTTGCAGCGGGGTAGCGGGCTCCTGGGGCAGCGGCTCCCCGGGCCTGGGGCCGGAAAGCGGCTGCCGCCGGCCGAGGCCCTGGGCCATGGGGTGCGGGAGTTTCTCAACCTGGCGGCCCTGTTGGTATTGGGTTGTGCCATTGCCGCGATGGTCCAAACCCTGCTGCCCCGCAGCTGGTTGCTGGCCGTGGGCGATGCGCCCACCCTCTCGATCCTGAGCCTGATGCTCCTGGCCGTGGTGGTGTCGGTCTGCTCCAGCGTTGATGCGTTTCTGGCCTTGGCGTTTGCCTCCCATGTCACCCCGGGGGCGCTGCTGGCCTTTTTGCTGCTGGGGCCAGTGATTGACCTCAAATCGCTCAGCCTCTTTGGCCTCGTGCTGCGGCCCCGGGCCCTTGGACTCACGGTGGCAGGCACGGCCCTGGTGGTGCTGCTGATCGGCCAGTGGATCAACCTTTGGAAGCTCTAACCGTGGCCATGGGCTGGCGTTCACTTTGTTTGGGACTTTGGGGGGCGATGCTCTTGATCAGTTTCAGCACGGGCCGCCTCAATCTGCTGGTGCGGGCCCCCTTCCATGGCGCCATCGTGGTCACGGGAGTGCTGCTCCTGGGGTTGGCGATCCAGGATTGGCGGGGCCGCCTCGGCCGCACCGCCCCACGCAGGCGGGAGGCCGCCAGTTGGCTGTTGGCGGCCCTGGTGGCCATCGCCATGGTGCTGATCCCGCCCCAAGCCTCCTTCTCAGACCTGGCTGCCAACCGCAGCGGCGAGCCCTTGGCTCCTGAGCAACTCAGCTTTGTGTTGCCTCCAGCCCAGCGCACCCTCACCGACTGGGTGCGTTTGCTGGTGCTGGAACCGGATCCCCGCCTCTATGAAGGGGAGCCCGTGCGGATCCAGGGCTTTGTGCTGCCGATGCCCGATGGGCCGCCCCAGTTGGCGAGGTTGCTGGTGCGCTGCTGCATCGCCGATGCCACCCCCATCGCCCTACCGGTGCGCTGGCCCCAATCCGGGCCGCCGCCCCAGACCGACCAATGGCTGGCCATTGATGGCGTCATGGGCGTGGAGATGCGCGCGGGCCAGGCCCGCAGCCTGGTCCTCCCGAGCCGGATTGTGCCGATTGCCAGGCCCGCTAGCCCCTTCGAAGCATGAAACCCTGGCCTTGGCTACTGGCGGCTGCGGGTCTGTTGGGGCTGGTTCAGCAGCAGATCCTGCTGCGGCGTCAGCCCCGCCTGGTGCGGGTTCAGCCTGCCCTGGCCAGTTCCGGCCCCGGGGCCCTGGACCTGCGCTTCAGCCGTCCAATGGACCGGACCAGCCTGCAGCGCGGCAGCGTTCTGGCGCCGCAGTTAGCCCACAGCTGGCTGGGCGACGGCCATACCTTGCGACTGTTGCTCGGCCCCACGGGTCTGCTGGACGGGCCCATCAGCCTCAAGCTGGCGGGCCGCGATCAGCGCCAGGTGGCCATGGTTCCCCAGCTCTGGCGATGGGATCCCCGGCCCAGGATCGTGGCGGTCGTGCCGTTGGGGGCTGGTGACCAGCTCCAGTTGCAACAACATGACGGCCGTTGGCAGGCCCTCAGCCCAATCTGGCCCTCGATTTCCGGCCTGGAGGTGCTGGCGGATGGCTCGGGAGTGGTGCTGGCCGCCGCCGATCGCCAGGGGCGCGTGCAGGTCTGGCGGGTGCCGCTGCAGCAACGCAACCTGGCAGAGCCGGGCCAGGGGTTGGCCGAGCCCCGGCCGGGCCCGATCGAGCGGTTGTCGAGCCAGCCCCTGCTATTTGCCTATTTGAGTAGCAACCAACAGGGACAGCTGCTGATTCAAAGCTCCAGCGTGGCCTCTGGCCAGGCCCAAATCCAGCTTCTCGATGCCAGCGATCGTGCCAGGCCCTTGAGGCTGGACACCAGTGGCCCAATCCGGTTGGTCCCCCAGGGCGGCTCCCTGGTGGTGCCCCATCCGGAGGGCTTGATCTTGATGGGGCTACCGGGCCAGCCCCAGAACCGCCAAATGCTGCCTGGTAACCGCGATCTCAGTGCCTTCTGCCCGAGCGGTGGCCGGGCGCTCTTGGTGCACTACCGGCCCGATTTCACCCGGTCCTTGGAGCTGGTGGAGCCGGGTCAGCCGCCCCGCACCCTCTGGCAGGGCCGCGAGGGGGTGGCCGCGAGTGCCTGTGCTGGCAGGGGGCAACGGGTGTGGCTGTTGTTGGTTGATGGGGTGGGAAAACCCAAGCTGCAGCTGCTGGCCATCAACCATGACGGTCAGACCCTGCAACGCAAGCAGCTGAAAGGCTGGGAATTCGAGCCGGGCACCAGCCTGGAGTTTGATTCCAGCCGCAATCAATTGCTGCTGGCCCTGCGACCCCTTGGGGCTAGCACCAAGGGGAAAGGGCCTCGGCCTGAAGCCAGGCCCGAGTCAGGGCGCCTGGCTGCGGTCCCCGCGCTGATCGATGGCACCAATTTGAGTTTGAAGCTGCTGGCCAAACCGATCCGCCAGGCGCACTGGTTGCCGGCCAAGTAGGCGCCGAATCAGACTATTTGCGTTTGCGCGAATCAATCTGCAGCAGGTCGCGCACCTGCTGCACCTGGCGTCCGAGCTGGGGATCGGCCGCCAATTTTTTCTCGATCTGGACAACCGCGTACATCACGGTGGAGTGGTCCTTGCCGCCGAAAGCTTCGCCGATGCGCGGCAGGCTCAAGCTGGTGCCCTGGCGCATCAGATACATGCCCACCTGGCGGGCTTGGCTCACGGCCCGCTTGCGGCTCGGGCTGCGCATATCCTCCACCGCCACGCCGAACACTTCGGCCACCTTGGCGAGCACTTGCTGGGGGGTGACAGCCACTTCCACCCCGGTGGGATCGAGCATTGGCGCTACCGATTCCACCGTCATCGGCATGCCGGTGATTGAGGCGAAGGCCACGGCCCGGGTCAGGGCCCCTTCCAGTTCTCGGATGTTGGAGGTGAAGCGGCCGGCGAGATATTGGATCAGATCCCGAGGCAGGCTCATGCGTTCCTGCTCCGCCTTTTTGTGCAGGATCGCCATGCGGGTTTCCAGGTCTGGGGCCTGGATGTCGGCAATCAGGCCCATCGAGAACCGGGAGATCAACCGTTCCTGAAGGCGCGGAATCTGGCTGGGGGGACGGTCGCTGGCAATCACGATCTGGCGCCCAGCCTCATGGAGGGCGTTGAAGGTGTGGAAGAACTCTTCCTGGGTGTATTCCTTTCCTTCGATAAACTGAATGTCGTCGACCAAAATCAAATCGGCGGCGCGGTAGCGATCGCGGAAGGCCTGCATGCCGTCCTTGCGGATCGCCTGGATCAGGTCGTTGGTGAAGGTTTCGGTAGACACGTAAAACACCCGCGCCTCCGGGTCGATCTCGAGCCTGTAATGGCCGATCGCCTGCATCAGGTGGGTTTTGCCCAGGCCAACGCCGCCGCAAAGAAACAGGGGGTTGAATTCCCGGCCCGGGGCTTCGGCCACCGCCAAAGAAGCGGCGTGGGCCATGCGGCTGTTCGGGCCCACCACGAAGCGATTGAACACATAACGGGGGTTAAGGCCGGGAGCGAGCTTGCGCGGCGTTTCGCCCGTGGCGGTGGTGCCGTTTGCGGTGCCAATGGCCCGGTTGGCCTGGCCCGCACCGCCCCCCTGGCTGCGGCTGGATTCACCCGAGGGGCCTGCCCCCGTGGCGGCCACCGGGGGCAGCAGGGTGGCCGCTTCCTGATCGACGGCGGTTTCGACAACCACGCGGATCGGCCGGCCGGCCAGCTCACTGGCAACGGCTGCAATCGTTTCCAGGTAGTTCTTGCGCAGCCAGCCGCAGGCAAAGGCGTTGGGGGCGATCAACTGCAGCTGGTTGCCGTCCAGGGCGGCGCAGCGGGCCGGCCGGATCCAGGTTTCAAAGGTGGGCTTGCTGAAATTGCCCTGCAGCGCTGCTTGAACCTGGTGCCAGAGCTCCTCTCCCTGCTGCACCGTTGGTCCGTCACCTAGGGACCGAATATAGGCAGGTCTTAGGCGGCCAAACCGTCTTAAATGAAGCGATCCGTTCTGGCCTCTCCCACCCCCGCCATGGCAGCCCCCAAGCAGGCCCCCCAACGCCGTCGCCCTACCCTGCGGCCCTTGGTTGGGTCGTTGCTGGGGCCGGTTGTGCTCGGATCGCTGCTAGTGGGCTGCACCACAATCGCCCTGCCGGGCCTGCCCTCCCTGCCCGGTCAGCGCTCTGGGGCCCAGAAGGTGCCGATTAGCGATGCCCCGCCCCAGGCCTCGCTCCAGCAGGGCAACAATTTCGTCGTTAACGCCGTCGATAAGGTCGGTCCCGCCGTTGTTCGCATCGACACGGTCAAGCGCGTGATCAACCCCCTTGGCGGCCTGTTCGGGTCCGGCCCATCGGTGCAGCAGGAGCAGGGCCAAGGCTCCGGCTTCATCACCCGCTCCGACGGGGTGGTGCTCACCAATGCCCACGTGGTTGATGGGGTCAGTGAGGTGGGCGTCACCCTGCCCGATGGCCGCCGCTTTCGCGGCAAGGTGGTGGGCGCCGATCCCGTCACCGACGTTGCTGTGGTCAAGCTGGCCGCCACGGGCTTGCCCGTGGCCCCGCTGGGGGATTCGAGCAAGGTGCGGCCCGGCCAGTGGGCGATTGCGATTGGCAATCCCCTGGGCCTCGACAACACGGTGACCCTGGGCATCATCAGCGCCGTGCACCGCACCAATGCCATCGGTGCCGGCCAGCGGGTGCCCTACCTCCAGACCGATGCCGCCGTTAACCCCGGCAATAGCGGTGGCCCGCTCATCAACGACCGGGGCCAGGTGATCGGCATCAATACGGCGATCCGCAAGGCCCCCGGAGCTGGCCTGAGCTTCGCGATCCCGATTGATTTGGCCCGGGATGTGGCCGCCGAGATCCTGCAGCTGGGCCGCGCCTCCCATCCCTATATCGGTGTGCGCCTGCAGGCCCTCACCCCCGAGCTGGCCCGGGAAGTAAATGCCACCAATGCCGAGTGCCGGCTGCCAGAAACTGATGGAGTGGTGGTGGTCGAGGTGTTAAGGGGCAGTCCGGCGGCCAAGGGCGGCCTGCGGGCCTGCGACCTGATCGAGGCCGTAGCTAGCAATGCGGTGAAGAACCCCGCCGATGTGCAACTGGCGGTGGACCAGGGCCAGATCGGCCAACCCCTCACGCTCAAGGTGCGGCGGGCCGGCCAGAGCCTCAGCCTTGACCTGCGCCCGGCCGAATTGCCCAACAACAACTGAGGGGCCTCCCGATGGGGCCGGATCGCCCGCAGGGCCTGGTGGGGCCGGGACCGGCAGGCCCCAGGGGTGGCCCGGTTGGGGGACAGCGTTGTTTGGTGGTGCTGGCCCGTTGGCCGTCCCCGGGTCGCTGCAAGCGACGACTGGCTGCCGGGTTGGGTTTGGGAGGGACCGTGTTGGCGGCCCGGATCCAGGCTCGGTTGTTGTGCCACACCCTGGCCGTGGCCCAGGCCGCTAGTTCCGAGCTGGGGTTTGGGCTGGTGCTAGCCGTTGATGGGCTGGGGCCGGGCGCCCGGCGGCGCTGGGGCCAGCAGCTGGGGGTCCACCACCTCTGCGACCAGGGACCGGGCGGCCTGGGCGTACGCATGCAGCGCCAATGGCAGCGAGCCTTTGGTGCCGGCGCCGAGCAGGTGGTCCTGATTGGTACGGACCTGCCCGACCTGGCCGCTGCCGACCTGGCGTCGGCCTTTGGGGCCCTCGGGGCCGGGCCGTTGGTGCTCGGGCCAGCCCAGGATGGGGGCTACTGGTTGATCGGTCTCAACCGCAGCGGCTTTGAGCGGGCGGGTGCCGCCCTGATGGAGGGCCAGCCCTGGGGAACGGCCGCGGTGCTGGAGTGCTGCCTACGGGCTGCCAGCCGGCGGGGGCTGGCGGCCCAGCTGCTGCGCTGCCAGAGCGATCTCGACCGCCGGGCCGACCTGGCCCCGTGGTTGGACTGTGCTTCCCCGGCCTGGTGGCCCCTGTGATGGCAAGGGATGGGCGAGGGCCTAGCGATCGGCCAGGGGAAACTCCGGGTAGCGGCCCCTCCCCCCGCCCGCCCCTGGCCGTGGTGATTCCGGCCCTGAACGAGGCGGCCCACCTGCCCCTGCTGCTCGCCCAGCTGGCGGCGATGCCGGCTTTGGTGGCCGAGGTGCTGGTGGTGGATGGGGGCAGTCGCGATCGCACCGGGGCGATCGCCCGCCTGGCGGGGGCCCGGGTGGCGGAGGTTCCCGGGGGCCGCGGTGCCCAGCTGGCCCTGGGCGCCCAGCAAACCATGGCCCCCTGGCTGCTGTTTCTCCACAGCGACACCCGCCTGCCGCCCGACTGGGCCGCTGCCGTGACCCGGGCCCTGGCTTCGCCGCCGGCGGGCTGGTATTTCCAGCTTCAGATCGAGGGGGCCGGCCTCGGGCTGATGTTTTTGCAGGCGGGCGTGGCCCTGCGCAGCCGCTGGCTGCAACGCCCCTACGGCGACCAGGGCCTGCTGGTGCGCCGCGACATTTACCTGGCCGCTGGCGGCTTCCGACCCTTGCCCCTGATGGAGGACCTGGATCTGGTCGAACGGCTCGCAGACCAGCTGCGGCTGCGCTGCTTGGGACCCGCCCTGCTAGTGGCGGGTCGCCGCTGGCAACGCCTGGGCCTCTGGGGTTGCCTCTGGCAGAACTGGCGCCTGCGCCGGGCCTGGCGCCGGGGGGTTGGCGCCGAGGCGTTGGCCCAGCGTTACTACTCCCAAGACCCTAATGGGCTAAAAAAAGACGGATCAAGCATCAGCTGATCCGGCCCAAAATTAGCTTTTAGAGAACCTCTAAAAGGGGCACAAATGATTAGGCATCGTAGTACATGCTGAACTCGTGGGGGTGGGGCCGCTGGCGCAGTTGCTGCACCTCCTCATACTTGAGGGCGATCCAGTTATTGATGAAGTCTTCGGTGAAGACGCCACCGGCCAGCAGGTAGTCCTTGTCGGCATCGAGGGCTTCGAGGGCGCCGTTGAGGGAGGCGGGCACCGTGGAGATTTCGGCCAGTTCCTCCGGCGAGAGGTCGAACAGGTCAACGTCGGTGCCATCACCTGGATCGATCTGGTTCTTGATGCCATCGAGGCCGGCCATCAGCATCGCCGCGAAGGCGATGTAGGGGTTGGCGAGGGCGTCGCCGGAGCGGAACTCCAGGCGCTTGGCCTTCGGGCTGGGGCCGGTGAGCGGAATGCGCACGGCGGCCGAGCGGTTGCCCTGGGAATACACGAGGTTCACGGGTGCTTCAAAGCCGGGCACCAGGCGCTTGTAGCTGTTAGTGGTGGGGTTGGTGAAGGCCAGGAAGGAGGGGGCGTGCTTGAGCAGGCCACCGATGTACCAGCGGGCCGTTTGCGACAGGTTGGCGTAGGTGCCTTCGCCAAAAAATAGGGGCTGGCCAGCCTTCCAGAGGCTTTGGTGTACGTGCATGCCACTGCCGTTGTCAGAGAACACCGGCTTGGGCATGAAAGTGGCCGTTTTACCGTATTTGCGCGCCACGTTACGCACCACGTATTTGTAGATCATCACGTTGTCGGCCGCGCTGATCAGCTCGGCAAACTTCATGCCCAGTTCATGCTGGGCGGTGGCCACTTCGTGGTGCTGCTTCTCGATCGGCACCCCCAAGGAGGCCATGGTCAGCAGCATTTCGCTGCGCATGTCCTGGAGGGTGTCGTTGGGGGCTACCGGGAAATAGCCCTCCTTCAGTTGAATCTTGTAGGCCAGGTTGCCGCCTTCTTCGAGGCGGGCCGTGTTCCAAGGAGCCTCGATCGAATCAACGCTGTAGAAGCTGCTGCCGGGGCTGGAGTTGTAGCGAACGTCGTCAAAGACGAAGAACTCGGGCTCAGGGCCAAAGAAGGCCGTATCGGCCAGACCGGTGGAATTGAGGTAGTTGAGAGCTTTTTGGGCTAGGGCCCGGGGGCAGCGGCCGTAGGGCTGGCCGCTGCGGGGCTCCTGGATTGAGCAGATCAGGCTGAGGGTTTTGTGGCTGTAAAAGGGGTCGATCCAGGCGGTGTCCGGGTCCGGCACCATCGCCATGTCCGACTCGTTGATCGCCTTCCAGCCGCGGATCGAGGAGCCATCGAAGGCCAGCCCTTCCGTGAAGCTTTCCTCCTCCACCAGATCTTTGTGGACCGTGAGGTGCTGCCACTTGCCGTGCAGATCGGCGAACTTCAGGTCGATCAGTTCGATGCCCTCGTCCTTGATCAGGCGAAGGACGTCCTGAGCTGTTTTGGCCATGACGGTGGGATCGGGGGGGAACGGGGCGGACTGGGGTGCCGAACAGCCGGCAAACGGAGAACGTACGGAGCCCAGCCCGGGGGACTTTGTATCAACCGTAACCAAATTGCCGCCCGATTCCCGGGGCGGGGTCGGGTCGGGTGGGGCCGCAGGCCCCCCCGCAAGCGGCCTGGCCCAGGTTGCGTAACCGTTTCTGTCAACTTCGCCAGAACCGGCGCCTGGCAAGGGATCTGGGCGTTTCCAGATGCTACGTTCTGGCTAGGTGCGTCGAATTTTCACCGCCATGCGCGATGCCATTACCGGCCTGATCGGTCGTTACGACCAGTTGGGGCGCTATCTCGATCGGTCCGCCATCGACCGCATCTCTACCTATTACGACGAGTCGGCCGTGCGCCTGGCCGCCGTGGAACTGATCAACCGTGAGGCCGCCGAGATCGTGCGCGAGGCCAGCCAGCGCCTTTGGCGGGCCGATCCGGAACTGCTGCTCCCTGGCGGCAATGCCTACACCACCCGCCGCTGGGCCGCCTGCCTGCGGGACATGGATTACTTCCTGCGTTACGCCAGCTATGCCCTCGTGGCCGATGACGCCACGATCCTCAATGAGCGGGTGCTCAACGGGCTTGATGACACCTACAAGAGCTTGGGCGTGCCCACGGGTCCCACCGTGCGCAGCATTGCCCTGATGGCCGATGTGGTGTGTGAGCAACTCTCCGATGCGGGCATTGGCCCGGTTGCCATCGTGCGGGTGCCGTTTGAGCACCTCTGCCGCGGTTTGGCCGACACCAACGTGCGCGCCCGCTGAAGCTCCGCGCCAGGGCTGACTGGCGCCCTCCAGATTGCTTGCTTTCCCCTGATAAGCCCAGGCTCCAGGCCGCTTTCGCCCTTCATCCCGAGGCCAGCGCCTAGGCGCTTGCTGGGATCGGCTGAGGGGGCTAGCCCCCGAGCCGGCGGCTGCTTAGGCTCCCATCCAACGCTTGACCATCTCCGGATTTGGCCCCCACCGCTGCTCCTATCCCCGTGAGTGATCGCCATCGCCTCTCCCTGGGGCCGATCGCGACACCGGATCGACTGTTGCTGGGTCCCGGTCCATCCAATGCCCATCCCACCGTGCTGGAGGCCCTCTCCCGCATGCCGATTGGCCACCTCGATCCCCTCTATATCGAGCTGATGGGGGAGGTGCAGGAGCTGCTCCGCTACGTCTGGCAGACCGATAACCGCCTGACGATTCCGATGAGCGGCACCGGCAGTGCGGCCATGGAAGCCACGATCGCCAACATGGTCGAACCGGGCGACAGCGTGTTGGTGGCGATCAAGGGCTACTTCGGCCTGCGCCTCGCCGATATGGCCGGGCGCTACCGGGCCGAGGTGCACACGATCGAGAAGCCCTGGGGCGAAGCCTTCAGCCTCGAGGAGATCGAAGCCGGCCTGAAGCAGTATCAGCCCAAGGTGCTGGCCGTGGTCCATGCCGAAACCTCCACCGGCGTGCTCCAGCCGATGGAGGGCATCGGCGACCTCTGCCAGAAGTACGACTGCCTGCTGCTGCTCGACACGGTGACTTCCCTTGGCGCCGTGCCCCTCAAGCTGGACGAGTGGAAGGTGGATCTCGCCTATAGCTGCAGCCAGAAGGGCCTCAGCTGCCCGCCGGGCCTGGGTCCCTTCACCATGGGCCCCCGGGCCGAGGCCAAGCTCAACGCCCGTAGCGGCAAGGTGCCCAACTGGTACCTCGATGTGAGCCTGCTCAACCAGTACTGGGGCAGCAACCGGGTGTACCACCACACGGCGCCGGTGAACATGAACTTCGGCATGCGCGAGGCCCTGCGCCTGCTGGCCGAAGAGGGCATCGAAAACGCCTGGGCGCGCCACCGCAGCAATTCCGAGCGCCTTTGGGCTGGCCTCGAGTCCCTGGGCCTGGAGCTGCACGTGCCACTGGAGCGGCGCCTGCCCACCCTCACCACCGTGCGCATCCCTGAAGGGGTGGATGGCAAGGCCTTCAGCCAACACTTGCTCAACAAGCACGGCATCGAGGTTGGTGGCGGCCTCGGCGCCCTGGCTGGCCAGGTCTGGCGGGTGGGCCTGATGGGCCACAACAGCCGCAGCGAAAACGTCGACCTGCTGCTCAATCTGCTGGAGCAGGAGCTGCCTGCCTTCCAAAACCAGGCTTCGGCCGTGCCTGTTGGCGCCGCCGTCTGAACCAGCTCTCCAGCTGCTCCTTAGCGGCCTGGGCCTCGATGCCACCCACCACCTCCATGGAGTGATGGGCGCTGGCATCGAGGGCCAGGTTGAGGCAGCCCCCTAGGGCGCCCCGTTTCGGATCGCCGGCAGCAAACACCACCCGGCCCATGCGGGCCTGGACGAGGGCTCCGGCGCACATCGGGCAGGGCTCCAGGGTGACCAGCAGGCTGCAGCCGTTGAAGCGCCAGTCCTGGCGCAGCCGGGCCGCCTGGCTCAGGGCCTGCAATTCGGCATGGCCGAGGGGATCGTGGTCCCGTTCGCGCCGGTTCACCCCCCAGCCGATCGCCCGTCCGGATTCGTCGATCACCACCGCTGCCACGGGGATTTCGCCCTCGTCTCCCAGGCGTTCCGCCCGGCGCAGCAGCCTCGCCATCCAAACGTGGTCTGGGCCCGGCCGGGCCATCGCAGGGGTCGCAGGGGCTCGAACCATCTTCCTGCCTCGGCGGGCACCGGCCGCACGGGAGGATGGGGACCCCCACCGGACCCGCTTGGCTCCTGCCCCCCAGACCGCCTCCCTGCTACCGGTGCCGGCCTTTCCGGATCCCGCCAGCCTGGATCCCGCCTTGGGTGCCTTTCTGCACCAGGCCAGCGACCAGCTCTGCCGGTGGTGGGCGACGGCGTCCGAGCGCTCGCCCCTGCCGGCCCTGAGCGTGTTGCCGGAGGTGGCTCCTGGCCCCCAGGGGTTGGCGCCGGCCCAGTTGTTGGCGGAGCTGCAGCAGGTGATGGAGGGGGCCTACAACCCCTGCCATCCCGGCGCCCTGGCCCACCTGGATCCGCCGCCCCTCACCGGCTCGGTGGTGGCGGAACTGGTCTGCGCCGGCCTCAATAACAATCTGCTGGCCGAGGAACTGGCCCCAAGCCTGTCGCGCCTCGAGCGCCAGCTCACCGGCTGGATGGCGGCTGCCCTGGGCCTGGGCGCTGCGGCGGGCGGGGTGCTGGCCAGTGGCGGCAGCTTGAGCAATTTGATGGCCCTGGTGGTGGCCCGCCAGCGGGCTGGCTTGGCCGGCCACCAGGGGGCCCTGGTGTTGGGCAGCGTTGATGCCCATGTCTCCCTGGGCAAGGCCCTGGCCGTGATGGGCCTGCCGCCAGCGGCCCTGCGGACCCTGCCGGTGGATGGCGACGGGCGCCTGCAGCCGGCCGCCTTGGCGGAAGCCCTGGTGGCGGCCCGCCGGGCAGGCCAGCCCGTGCTGGCGGTGGTGGCCACGGCGGGCACCACGGTGCGGGGGGCGGTCGACCCGCTAGCAGCGATCGCGGCCCTCTGCCGCGCCGAGGGGATTTGGCTGCATATCGATGGGGCGATCGGAGCCGTGTGCGGTCTCACCCGGGGCCATCGCCAGCGGGTGGCGGGCCTGGAGCTGGCCGATTCGATCACGGTCAATCCCCAGAAGCTGCTCGGCATCACCAAGACCTCCTCCCTGTTGCTGTTGGCCGAGCCCGGGCGGCTGGGCGCCTGCTTCGGCACCGGCCTGCCCTACATGGAGGCCAGCTGGGGCGGCGGCCACGGCGGCGAATGGGGCCTGCAGGGCAGCCGGGCTGCCGAGGTGCTCAAGCTTTGGCTGGGTTTGCGGCAACTGGGCCTTGCCGGCATTGAGGCCGTGGTCGATGGCGCCATTGGCCGGCGCCGCTACTTACAACGGCAGTTGGAGCCCCTGGGCCTCGACCTCTGCGGCGGACCGTTGCACTTGCTCGCCTTTGCCCCGGCGGGAGTCTCCGCCAGCGAGGCCGACGCCTGGTCGGCCCGGACGCGCCAACGGCTGCTCGATCACCAGCTGATGCTCTCGCGACCCCTCTATGGCGGCCGCCACTACCTCAAGGCGGTGCTGGGCAATCCCCACACCAGCGCCAGCCACCTCGACCAGTTGGCCGATCTGGTGGCCCAATCCCTGCGCAATCAGCAGCCATGACCGGTCCGAATCAGGCCAAGCCCGACCTGGCTAACCCCACTGGTGCTCAACCAACCGAGGGTGCTCCTAAGCCGTCCGAACGCCGCGGCCGCTGGGTGGCGATCCTCACCGGTGCCCTCTCGATCCTGATCGGGCTGGTGTACCTGGTGCTGATCACCGTGCTCGATGCCCGGGGTCCGATGCAGCCGCCGCCCCCCGAGGCCCTGGGCCTGACGGCGGCCCCTACGGCCCCGGCCGCGGCGGCAACTGGGGATCGCTGGCCCGCTGTAGCGGTTCGACCACCCGCCGGATCGCCAGGTCCAGGAATTGGCGCAGGGCCGAATCGCGGCGGTTGAGGTCGTACTGGCGTTGCACCACCTCCTGCAGGCCGCCATCGCCCCAGTCCTGGTCCTGCTGGAAGTAGGTGGTGAAACTGCGGCCGGCGATGCGGGTCAACCAGGCCGCCCCCACCGCCTGCACGGCCTTGCCCAGCAGCAGGGCTGGCAGGTTCAGGCTTAGGGCCGTGCCGATCAGGCCCAGCCCCCCCTGGATCACCCCCAGGCTGGCCAGGGTGCGTCCCACCGAGAGGGCCAGGTCCTGGGCGGAGGCTTTCGAAAGGCTCACCCCGTAGATGCGGCCAATCTCGATCACCATCTGGGCGTTCACGGCTGCCGTGCCCAGCAGGTCCACCACCGGCAGGGGTGTGACCACCAGCACCCCGGCGCTGATCCACATGTAGCGACTGATGATGCGCTCGGCGTCGCGGCGGCGTTGCTCGCCCAGCAGGCGCCGGCCGGTGTCACTAAGGCGGCGGCTCTGCAACAGGATGTTGTCGGCGATCAGGTCTTCGCCATCGCGGTGCAGCACGCTGGCGATTCGGCGCAGCAGCGGCTCCACCTCCGGCTCCACCTGCAGGGGCCTGCCCCCCGGCATCGGCACCGACTGGGGCGAGGCACTGGCAGCCACCACATCGTCCGGAGCGAGACGCCCGGCGCCGCGATTGCGCAGCAGGTCGAGTAGCTGGCTCTCCTCGGCCTCGCCGCGCAGGTCGCATTTGTTGAGCACCAGCACCAGGCGCTTGCCCAGGCTGGCCAGGGCCGTGAAGACTTCCATCTCGGCAGCACGCAGGTCGCCATCGACCACGAGCAAGAGCAGGTCCGCCGAGGCCGCCTGCTGGCGGGCGAGCTGTTCGCGCTGCTGGCCGGCTGCGCCGGCCTCGAGGATGCCTGGGGTATCCACCAGCACCAGGCCGCGGCTGAGGCCCCGCAGCCGCAGCCGATAGCTGCTGCTGGAGCGGGTCGAGCCCATGGCGGCGCCCACCTCGCCGACCACCTGGCGCAACAGGGCCCGGATCAGGGAGGTTTTTCCGACCGAGCCGCTGCCGAACACCACGAGCACCAGGTCACCGCGCTGTAACTGGGCTTCCACCCGCAGCCGTTCCTGCTGCAGGGCCTGGCGTTGCACGTCATCGCGGATTCGCTCGAGCAGCTGGTCGATCGCCGCCAGGTTTTGCTGGGCCGCCTCCTGGCGGTTGCTAGGCGCCTCGATCGCTGGTTTGGCGCCGGCTTGGTTGATTGGTTTGCGGCCCAGGTCCCGAAGCCAGGGCCAGGCCAGTCGGCCGATCACCAGGGCGCCACCGCCAAAGACCAGCAGGACCACGGGCCCCGCCAGCCAGTAGGGAAGCACGGTTTGCAGATCCCAGATCAGCCGGCTGATCGCATTGAGCACGGCCACGATCGCCACCAGGGCAACCAGGGCGATGCCGGCGAAGAGCCACAGGCGCGGCGGGGTTTTCATGGCCTAGGGCTCGCCGCGGTTCTAGCGCCGGTCCCCAGGCTGCCAGTGCCGGCGGCGCGCACGATCTCGCCCCAAAGGCCAGCTGCCAGGGCGCTGCTACTGCCGGTGGGCCGGTTGTCGTCATTGCCGAGCCAGATGCCGATCACCCAGTGGCGCTGGGGCTCGTAGCCAACGAACAGCAGGTCGAGGCCGTTGTTGGTGGTGCCGGTCTTGCCCCCCTCCATGCCGCCGAGCGAGGCGGCCCCGCCAGTGCCCTGACGCACTACGGCCCGCAGCAGCCCCTGCATCTGCCGGGCCGTGGCCACGCTGGTGACGCGGCGGCCGGGGTTGATCGGCCGATCCCCCTTGCCCTTGAGGGTGCGGCAGCGCTGGCTCTCTAGACCACCGCAGGTTTCTGCGTCGGTGAGGTGGCGGATCGTGGTCGGGGCATGCCAGATGCCGTCGTTGGCCACGGCCGCGTAGGCGGACGTGAGCTCCACCAGCCGCACCTCGCTCTGGCCGAGGGCCAGCCCCGGCACCGGCTCTAGGGGGGTGCTGATGCCGAGTTCTCGGGCCTTCTGGGCCACCTGCTCCAGGCCGACGCGCCTAGCCAGCCGCAGGGCGGCTGTGTTGCTGCTGCTGGCGAAGGCGCTGGTGAGGCTGAGGCTGCCGCCACAGGAGCTGCTGAAGGCCTGGCCGCCCCAATCGAGGGGTGCACAGCTGATCCCATCCTCTGGGCGCAGGCCCCGCTCCAGGGCCGTGAGGTAGGTAAAGAGTTTGAAAGTGCTCCCCGGTTGGCGCAGGGCCATGGTCGCCCGGTTGAACTGGCTCTGGCGGTAGTCGCGCCCACCGGCCACGGCCAAGATGCCGCCATTGCGGCTGTCCAGCACCACGACGGCCCCCTCGCTGACGGCCGGCTTAGTGCTGGCCAGGAGCTGGCCCAGGCGCCGTTCCACCACCTGCTGCAGGAGCGGATCGAGGTGGGTTTCCACGAGGAAGTTGCCCTCGGCCGCCACGGGATCTCCCAGTAAGGAGCCCAGGTCCAGCCGCACCTGGTCGGTGTAAAAGGGGACCGGCCGGCGGCCGCCATTACCACTCCCACTGCCATGGCAGGCGAGGCCGGCTAGGGCGATCGGCCGGCGGCTGGCCCGGTGGGCCTGCTCGGAGCTCAGATGGCCCGTATCGACCATCTTGCTGAGCACGCCATTGCGGGCCTCCAGGGCCGCCTGGGGGTTGCTGCAGGGATCGCGGCCGTTGGGGGAGGGCAGCAGGCCCACCAGCAGGGCCGCTTCGTCGAGGTCGAGCCGGGCGGCGGGCTTGTTGAAATACAGCCGCGAGGCATCCTCAAAGCCCCAGCCCACCCCCAGATACACCCGGTTGAGGTAGGCGAGCAAGAGGTCGCGCTTGCTGAAGCGCTGCTCCAATTGCATGGCCACGAGTAACTCCCGCCACTTGCGCTCCAGGGTCTGGCCCTGGCCGACGGTTTCGGGATAGAGGCTGCGGGCCAGCTGCTGGGTGAGGGTGCTGCCGCCCTCCAGCACCCGGCCACCCACCAGGTTGGCCACCAGGGCCCGGCCCGTGCCGATCGGATCGATGCCTGGGTGCCACCAGAAGCGGCTGTCTTCGCTGGCCAGCAGGGCGTTGATTAACACGGCTGGGTAGTTGCGCAGGCCCGGGTTTTCGTGGTGCAGGCTCGACTCGGCCGAACTGAGGGGTCGGTTGGCGCCGTCGTAGAGGGCGAGCGGACCGCGCACCGAGGCCAGCCGGTTGCGCAACGGCACCTGCCCCAGGGACAGGGCCCCTAGCCCTAGGCCGCCGGCGGCGATGGCCGCCAGGGCCAGGCTCACCCCCCGGGCCACCAGGCCCAGCCTGGGCGGCGGTTGGCGATGGAAGCTCAGTTCCGGTAGGCCCGGTTCCTGACTCGGTCCGAAGCGCACCACATCGCCATCGGCCAGGAGGAGCTCCTGCACCCGGCGGCCGCGCCACCAGAGGCCATTGGTGGACCCGCTGTCCTGCAGTAGCCAATGGCGTCCCCGTTGCTCCAGAAGGGCGTGGTGCTTGCTGACGGCTGGATGGACCAGGCTGATCTCCTGGTGGTGATCGCGGCCGATGCGGTAGGTGCCGCCATAGAGGGGAAGGCGCTGGCTGGCCTGGCCTGGAATGAAGAGCTCCAGCCATTCACGGACCTGGGGCTGGGCCGCGGCGAGCCGCTGGCGCAGCCGGTCAACTAGGGGAGGAGCCATGGCGCCGCAGCAGGTCGAAGGCGATGCAGATCACCGCCAGGTTGATGGCCACATCCGCCCCATTGAAGATCGGGAAGCGCACCGGCACGAAGGCCAGAAAATCAATAACCGTGCCCAGGCGCCAGCGATCGAGACCATTGCCGATGGCGCCGCCGAGGAGCAGCCCCGCCCCCAACCATTGACCTGGCCGCAGGGGAGCGCTGCGTTGGATCCACACCAGCAGGCCCATGGTCACTAGCAGGCTGACCACGGCCAGCAGCCAGGTGGAGTTCGTCAGCAGGCTGAAGGCCGCACCGCTGTTGAACACCAGCTGCAGGTTGAGCAGGCCGGGGAGGAGGGGAACAGGCCCTGAGCCCCCGAGGTGGCTCAGGGCCCAGGCCTTGCTGAGCTGGTCGATGGCCACGACTACCAGGGCGACCAGCCAGGCGCCCTGGCGGCTCAGATCCCGCTTGGCACGTGCCATCAGGATTCGACCAGCAGCAGCCGCCGCAGGGGCAGGGCCAGCACGGCAACCGCGCAGCACAGCATCAGTTGGGGCAAGATCGGGCCGAGGCTGTAGTTGATTAACAGACCGGCTAAGCCGCCGCCCCAGCGTTGCACCAGGCCTCCGAGCAGGAGGTTGGTGATGCCGCAGGCCTGCAGCACGGCCAACCCCATGCAGGCGGCTCCCGCCAGGCTGACGCAGTTGTCCATGCCCTGCTGGCGCGCCAGGCGACCGGTCACCCAGGCCGCCGGCAGGAAGCCGGCCACATAGCCAAAGGCGGGATCCATCAGATAGGCCATGCCGCCGCCGGCATGGAAGACGGGCAACTGGAATAGGCCCAGGCTGATATAGGCAACCCCAGCCAGCATGGCCGAGCGGGGACCGCAGACCAGGGCAGTAAGCAACAGGGCTGGCACCTGCAGGCTGATCGGCAGGGTGACGTAGGGGAGGCCGTCGGGGGCCGGGAAGGCCAGGGCCGCCTGGATCAGGCCGCCGATCACGATCAGGAGCAGTCCGGCGATGGCACCACTCCAGTTGGCAAGTGCGCGCAAGGGGGGACTCAGTCAGAGCCCCATCCTGCAGGAGAGTGGGTCCCTTGAGAAGTCGCCTTGATGCCAAGTCCCGAGCCGGGTGCACAGGTGGAGTCCAACCAGGGGTCTGCCCAGCCAGCGTCCCCTGGGTCTAACGCGAGCCCTGAGGCCAGTCCCGCCTGGCTCACGCCGGGTTGCGCGGTGCAGCTGCTGCAACGACCCAGCTACCTGAAAACGGCCGATCCGATGCCGATGCTGCGCCCGGCCGACCTGGTCAATCTCGCCGAGGTGGGTGAGGTGGTGGCGCTCCGCCCCCTGGGCACGGTCGCCGTGCGCTTCCGCCGGGGCACCTTCCTGATCGATGGGGCCCTGTTGCGTCGCCCGCCGGGCGAGGCGACTGCGGGCTGAAGCCCTGCCAGGCCCCAGCTGCTGGGTTGGCCTAGACCGAGAGGGGGTGCTGTTGCCAGGCCTTTTCCGCTTCGGCCAGGGCCAGGGCTGGGCCGCAAAGACTCAGGCTGGGGCTAGCCAATAGCTCCCGGGCAGCGGCCAGCAGATCGGCGGGTTCGAGCCGATCGAGCTCGCCCAGGCAACGGTCGGTGAAATCGGCTGGAAGCCCGTGGCCAAGCACCAGGGCGAGCCGATCGGCCACCTGGCTGCCGGTTTGGCGGCCCATGGCTTCCTGGCCGCGGAACTTGGCGCGGGCTAGGGCCAGCTCGTCGCCCGTGAGGGGCTGCTCCAGCAACCGCTGCCATTCGTTCAGAAGCTCTGTGGTGGCCTCGAAGGCCCGCTCCGCCGAGCTGGAGAGGTGGAACACAAAAGGAGCAGCCCCCAGGCGGGCCGGGTGGTGCACGCCCACGTCGTAGGCGAGACCGTGCTCCTCACGCATGGTCACAAACAGGCGACTCGACATACCGACGCCCAGGTGGCAGTGCAGCAGCCGCAGGGCCAACCCCTGGCGATGGCCCAGGGGCACGGTGGCGGCCCCGAGCATCAACACCAGCTGTTCGGTGTCCTCCTCGTTGTAGGCCAGGCGTTGGCAGGGGCTGCCTGGCTGGTGGGTGGGCGCCCAGCTGGGGTTGGCCAGGGGGGCCTGGGTGGGCCAGCCCCCAGGACCGCTGTCCCGGGTGAGCAGCTCCTCCAGGTTGGCGGGGGGCTGGCCGGCTAGCACCAGCACGGCCCCCTGGCGTCCCAGGTGCGTCGCCAGCTGGCTGAGGCCATCCCGGCCGATCGCCGCCAGCTCGGCCTCCACCCCGAGGGGATCGTGGCCATAGGGACCGTTGCCATAGAGCTGCTGGCGCAGGCGGTCATGGGCCAGTTGAAAGGGATCTTCGCGGTGACGCTGGAGGGCCTGCAGGTTGAGCTGGCGCTCCAGGTCGATCTGGTCGTTGAGTAGCCAGGGCTTTTGCACCAGGAGTAGCAGCAGGGGCAGGAGCTGGCTGGCATCGGCGGCGGCGCATTTCAGGCTAATCAGCAGGCCGTCTTCGGAGGCTTCGCAGCGCAGGCCGGCGCCCAGGCCTTCCACCTGGTCGGCCAGGGCCTCGCCGCTGTGGTCGCCGCAGCCGCGGCTGAGCAGGCCGGCCAGCAGCTGGTGGCTGCCCCGCTGGCCCATGGGGTCGTAGCTGCTGCCGCCTCGGATCCAGAGCTTCGCCGACACAAGCTCGGGGCCGGGTCGCTGCACCACCCACAGGGGGCAGCCCCCGGGCAAAACGGACCTGGACCGGGGACCGGCGAGGGACCCCGCTCTGGAGGCAGGCCCGGAGCTGCTGGTCAGGGCGCTCATGCTGGTAGGGCCCGCAGGCAGAAGGCCCGCTCGGGATCGAGCAGGGGTGTGAGTTCGTGCCACAGCCGCTGGGGATCCCAATGGGCTAGGGCATCGAGCGGAGCCTGGATCGGTTGGTGCCGGCCCCAGAGGTGGTTGTTGCCCAGCAGGCCGGCTACCGAGCCAGCGGCCTCCAAGCCGAATCGATAGCCGTTGCCCACTAGGCGCTTGGCCCGCTCCACTTCCGCCAGGGGCGGCGGGGCTGCGATCAGCTCCTGGAGCACCCTTTTGATTTCCGCTTCCACGGCCGGCAAGTGCTCGCTCTCGCACACCGCCTCGAGCAACACCAGGCTGCCGGCTTCGAGGCCATTGAGGTCGAGGTCGATGCTTTCCACCAGTCGCAGCTGCTCGCGCAGGCGGGCCACCAGGCGGCTGCGCCGGCCTTCGGCCAGCAGGGTGGTGAGCAGGTCGCAGCCGATCACGGCCTCCAGGTCGCCGGCGGCGGGGACTTGCCAGGCCATCAGCAGCCGGGCCGCCTCGAGGCGCGGCAACGCCACCGTGTCGGAGCCTGGGTGCAGCTGCAGGGGAGGCACCACGCCTCGGGCCCCAGCCTGGCTTCGGGCCCGAGGCGAGGAGGTTCCAGAATCGGTCGATAGGGGCTGGTCAGAACTGGCCAAGCTGGCCAGGGCGGAGTTCTCGAGGTGCTCCAAAATCGCTCCGTCTCCCAGGGGGCCTACCACGGCCAGGCAGCAGTTGTCGGCCCGGTAGAGGCGCTGGTGGAAGGCGGCCATGGCCCCGGCCCGGTGGCCTTCGAGGGCCTGGCGGCGGCCCAGGATCGGCTGGCCATAGGCGTGGCCCGGGCAGGCCCGGCTCAGTAACTGCTGGAAGGCCACCTCTTCGGGCTGGTCTTCGCTCTGGGTTAGCTCTTCGAGCACCACTTGGCGCTCCATGTCGAAATCCTGGCCATCGAGCCGGGGCGCCAGCACCAAATCGAGCAGCAGATCGATCGCCTCGGCCGCGGCGCTGGGGGGCACGAGCACGTGATAGTGCACGTCATCGAAGCCAGTAGCTGCATTGCTGCTGCCACCTAGGGCCTCGACCCGCAGGTCAAACTCGCCGGCACCGAGGCGCTCACTGCCCTTGAAGACCATGTGCTCGAGGAAATGGGCCAGGCCCGATTCGGCCGGCGTTTCGGCGGCGCTGCCGGCGCGGCACCAAAAGTCCAGGCAGGTCACGGGTGCCTGGGGTAGGTCCAGGCTCACCACTGCGCCCCCCTGGCCCAGGCGCCGCTGCTGGGGCTTGCCCAGGCTGGTGCCGCCTCCGGCACGGGAGAGCGGCCTAGGGGCTGCCCCGGCAACGCCGCTTGAAGCCCAATCCGTAGCCAAGGTCGAACCCACGGGCACCCCCCCCTCCGAGACCACTTGCGAAACCACCAAATGCGTGACGCCGCGTGTCAGGACCTGCATTCTGCTGGCTGGATGGCGATCCTGTTGTCAGGATCAGAACCGCCCTGCAACAGATCCAGCGTTGACGACCGCAGCCCCAGGCCCTACCCCAGGTCCATCCTTGGGGGTCCACCCCCTGATGGATGCCCTGGCAGGCCGCATTCGCGCCTGTTGGCTGGGCTTGCCGGAACTGGAGTCCCTGGCCATCGACCCCGAGCTCGAAGCGATCAGCGGCAGCCTCGATGGCGAGGCCCTGTTCATCCGCAATGAACTGCGCCGTTGCCGGGGGCTACGCAAGCTCCACCTGGAAACCGCCCGCTTGGGGGCAGGGCTGCAGATCCTTCACTGCGTCTTCTTCCCCGATCCCCGTTTCGATCTGCCCGTCTTTGGCGCCGACATCGTCGCTGGCCGGGGCGTGGTGTCGGCGGCCATTGCTGACCTCTCGCCGGTGGGCCCAGCCCTGCCCGAGAGCATCGCCGGCCCCCTTTCGGCCCTGCCCCGCCTCACCTATAGCCAGGAGCGCGACCTGCCGGATTGGGCCTCGATCTTCTCGCCCTTCGTGCGCTTCGTGCGTCCGGCCGATGGGGCCGAGGAACTGCAGTTTGTGGAGGAGGTGGACCGCTTTTTGACCGTGCTGAGCCAGGCCTGCCGTAACGCCGAGCCCCAGGCCAGCGACCACCCTCTTACTGTGGCAAGGCACGCGGGACAGCTTTCCTATTGCAGGCAGCAGAAACGCAACGACAAGACCCGTCGGGTGTTGGAGAAGGCCTTCAACCCCCAGTGGGCGGACCGCTACATCGAGGAGCTGCTCTTCGACGAACCCCGGTTGGGCTGAAGCGTCCCTTCTTAAGCCGCAGGTCCGTGCAGATCGCCGTGGCCGCCGCAGTGGTGGTGGCCGTGGTCTTTGCGGTGCTGCAACGGCGCCCCCAATCCCGGCCCACCGCCTCGGGCGCCGCAACCAGCGCCTCCCGGCCGGCAGCGGCGCCAGCCCTCGAAGCCGTCTCGGCTCTGGGGCGCCTGGAGCCCGCTGGCAATGTCCGCAAGCTGGCAGCCCCGGTTACCGATTTCGGTGCCTCGCCGCGCCTCACCGCCCTCTACGTGCAGGAGGGCCAGCGGGTTAGGGCGGGCCAGGTGCTGGCCAGTTTTGACAACCGGCCGACCCTGCTGGCCCAGGAGAATCTCCTGCTGACCCGCATGACCAGCCTCAAGCAGCAGCTCGATCTGCTGGATCGCGAAACCAGCCGCTATCGCCAGCTCACCAGCCGCGGTGCCATCGCGATCGGCGCCCTAGAAGCGCGCGAGATCAAGGTCGTGGACCTGCGCGGTGATCTCCAGGAGGCCAAGGCCGAGCTGCGCAAGGTGCGCACCGACCTGGCCAAGAGCCAGTTGCGCTCGCCGATGGATGGGTTGGTGCTGCGCATCAACACCCACCCGGGTGAGCGCCCAGGCGATGCCGGCATCCTCGAGATTGGCGCCAACGACCAGATGGAAGCGGTAGCAGAGGTCTACGAGAGTGACATCGGCCGGGTACGCCTGGGACAGGCCGTAACGCTCACCAGTGAGAACGGCGGCTTCTTGGGCAGCATGGAGGCCAAGGTGCTACGCATCAGTCCCCAGGTGCGCCAGCGCCAATTGCTCTCCACCGATCCCACCGGCGATGCCGATGCCCGGGTCGTGGAGGTGCGCTTGGCCCTCAGCCCCGCCGAGATCCAGCGGGTGCGCCAGCTGGCTGGTCTCAAAATTATCGCCCGCTTCACGCCGTGAATCCGCTGCTGGCGATCTGGTCGGGCCGCCGCATTCCCCTGGCCTGGTTGTTGCTGACACGCCAGCCGGTGCGGTTAGCCGTGGCCCTGGCGGGCATCAGCTTTGCGGGCATCTTGATGTTCATGCAGCTGGGCTTCCGCGATGCCCTGTTTGATGCCAGCGTCACCGTTCACAAGATGTTCAACACCGATTTGGTGTTGATGAGTCCGCGCACCAAAAGTTCGATCAGCATGGCCGGTTTCCCGCGCCGCAGGCTGGTGCAGACCCTGGCCGATCCCGAGGTGCAAGGCATCTCGCCGGTGCATTGGAACCTGCTGCTTTGGCGCAACCCGGAAACCCGCGGCACCCGCTCGATCCTGACCTTGGGCTTTGAGCCCAGTGACCCCCTCTTCAACGATCCGGCCCTTACGGCCAAGGCCTCCCTGCTCACCCAGAAGGGCAGGGTGCTGTTTGATGAGCGCTCCCGCAATGAATTCGGCCCGGTGGCCAGCTGGTTCCGCCAGGGGCGCACGGTTGAAAGCGAAGTGTCCGGCAAGCGGCTGCGGGTAGCAGGCCTCTTTGCCGTAGGGCCCTCCTTTGGCGCCGATGGCAACCTGCTCACCAGCAGTGAAACCTTCCTCAGCCTGCTTCCTAATACGCCACCGGGCAGCATTGAGCTGGGCCTGATTCGGCTCCGGCCTGGTGCTGATCCGGAGGCTGTAGCCAAACGGCTCCGCCGCAATTTGCCCAAGGACGTGATTGTGTACACGCGCAATGGCTTCATCGAAATGGAGAAGGATTACTGGCGCACCAGTACCGCCATTGGCTTTATTTTTACCCTGGGCGCAGGCATGGGTTTTGTGGTTGGTTGTGTGATCGTGTATCAAATTCTCTATTCCGATGTGAGTGATCACCTGCCCGAATACGCCACCTTGATGGCGATGGGCTACAAGCTCACCAGCCTGCTCGGGGTGGTAGCGCGGGAGGGCTTCTTCCTGGCGGTGTTGGGTTACCTGCCGGCCTACGGAGCTGGTGTTGTTCTCTATGGGGTGATTAAGGGCGCCACGAAATTGCCGGTGCAGATGGATCCGGACCGGGCCCTGGTGGTGTTCACCATGATCCTGGTGATGTGTATGGGCTCGGCCGCCCTGGCCATGCGCCGTCTGGGTGATGCCGATCCGGCGGAGATCTTCTGAGCGATGTCGTCAGGCCCTGATCAAGCTGCAATCCAGCTCGGGCGCCCCAGCCCGCCGGCGATTGAGATTGCCGGCCTGAGCCATTGGTATGGCGAGGGCAAGATGCGCCGCCAGGTGCTTGAAGGGGTGGATCTCTCGATCGCCAGCGGCGAGGTGGTGCTGCTGACCGGCCCGTCTGGCTGCGGCAAAACCACCCTGCTCACCCTGGTGGGGGCCCTGCGCCAGGTGCAGGCGGGCCAGGTGAAGGTGTTCGGCCAGGAACTGGCCGGCTCGAGCCGGGCTGAGCGCCAGCAGCTACGCCGCTCGATTGGCATGATTTTCCAGGGCCACAACCTGCTGCGCTGCCTGAGTGCCGAGCAGAACGTGCAGATGGGCGCCGACCTGCTCCCTGGCCTCAGTTCCCGGGCCCGGCGCGACCAGGCGCGCGAATGGCTGCGGGCCGTGGGCCTGGGCGACCAGCTCCACAAGTTGCCCCACGACCTTTCCGGTGGCCAGAAGCAGCGGGTCGCCATTGCCCGGGCCCTGGCGACCCACCCGCGCCTGTTGCTGGCCGATGAACCCACCGCCGCCCTCGACAGCCGCACCGGCCGCGATGTGGTGGTGTTGCTGCACGGCCTGGCTAAGGAGCAGGGCTGCGGCGTGCTGATGGTGACCCACGATCCCCGCATCCTTGATCTGGCTGACCGGGTGCTGCGCATGGAGGACGGCCGGGTGGTGGACACGGCGTCCGCCGACTCCGTGACAGCAGGTGCCTTGGCGGCCACTGAAGCGGGGTCCAACTAGGGGCCCTGCGGGCTTCTGGGGCCGGTGCGACTCCTGCCGGCCGCCCCTTGGGCGCCGGGCAACCGGCTGGACCACCGGTCCCATTTGAGTATGGTGAAGGATCTCTCCAACCGAACCGGCCCGCCGATGTCGAAGCGCAGGAATCTCAAGAAGGAAAAGCAGGAACGCAACCGCGCCTACGCCCGCAAGTTCAAAAAGCGCAAGCTGCGTAACGACGGCCGCGGCGAAGGCGCTGGCAATGGCGTGACCGGCACGGCCAACAACGGTGGCGCCGCCGACTGAGCAGGCCTGAAACCCCCTCGGGGGTGGTCTGCGCTGTGGGGATCCTGCGGGATCCCCCTTTTTTTAGGTGTCCTGCCCCTTGGCTGTTTCGACGAACCCATGTTTCTCAGCGTCGTCATCCCCACCTACAACCGCCGGCCGATCCTGGCCAAATGCCTGCTTGCCCTCGAGCAGCAGCAGCTAGGCGAGTTGATCAGCGCCTACGAGGTGGTAGTGGTTGATGACGGCTCCAGCGATGACACGGTGGCCTGGTTGCGGGCCGAGGCGGCGTCGTTCCCCCACGTGCGCCTGGTCGAGCAGGACCACGGCGGGCCGGCCGAGGGTCGCAACCGGGGTGTTGAGCACGCCCAGGGCGATGTGATCGTTTTTATCGATAGCGATTTGGTGGTGACGGACGGCTTCCTGCTCGCCCACGCCACGGCCCTGCAGCAGCAGTGGCAGCGCAGCGGCGATCGCCTGTGTTTCACCTACGGGGCCGTGATCAACACGGCCAACTTTGACGATCCCAGCAGCGAGCCCCACAAGCTGCGCGACCTCTCCTGGGCCTATTTCGCCACGGGCAACGTGGCGATTGATCGCCAGCTGCTCGAGCGCAGTGGCCTGTTTGATACCCGCTTCCGCCTCTATGGCTGGGAAGATCTTGAACTGGGCGAGCGGCTGCGGCGCCTGGGCGTGCTGCTGGTGCGTTGCCCCGAGGCGGTGGGCTACCACTGGCACCCGGCCCTGAGCCTGGCGCAGATTCCTCGCCTGATTGAGGTGGAACAGGAACGGGCCAAGATGGGTCTCGTTTTTTACCGCAAGCACCCCACCCGCCGGGTGCGCTTCATCATCCAGTTCACCCTGCTGCACCGCCTGCTTTGGGAGCTGCTCACCCTCGGTGGCCTGCTGAATGAACGCAGCCTGCGCCCCCTGCTGGCCTGGTTGATCCGCCAGGGCAAACCAGGCCTGGCCCAGGAGCTGCTGCGCCTGCCCCTCAACCGCATCGGCGTGCGGGCCCTCTATGCCGAGGCACGGGCCGCCGGCCTGGCCTGAGTCTTGGCCAGGGGTCCTGGCGGCAAACTGGCCTGGCAGCAAGGGTCCATTTGATAGGTTGGCTCAGTCCCTAACAATCCGCACACCTGTCCGTTTCGGGTGACCAGGCACCGGCTATTCCGCCTGTGCCGCCGGCTAGGCCCCTGGCCTTGCCCTGACCCTCTGGCCGATTTCGGTCCGTCGGTCAACCCCATGGTCCCTGGCAGGTGGAGGCGAACCCGAAACCCCCACTTCAATGGCTGTTGTCACACTCTCAGAAATGATGGAGGCGGGTGCCCACTTTGGGCACCAAACCCGCCGCTGGAATCCCAAGATGGCGCGCTACATCTATTGCGCGCGCAACGGGGTCCATATCATCGACCTCGTGCAGACTGCTGTCTGCATGAATAACGCCTACAAGTGGACCCGCAGTGCCGCCCGTAGTGGCAAGCGGTTCCTTTTTGTTGGCACCAAGAAACAGGCCTCCGAAGTGATTGCCCAGGAGGCGACCCGTTGCGGTGCTTCGTTTGTGAACCAGCGCTGGTTGGGCGGCATGCTCACCAACTGGACAACGATGCGCGCCCGGATCGATCGGCTCAAGGACCTGGAGCGGATGGAATCCTCCGGCGGCATTGCCCTGCGTCCCAAGAAGGAGGCGGCTGTTTTGCGTCGCGAACTGGAGCGTCTGCAGAAGTATCTCGGTGGCCTTAAAAACATGCGCCGCCTGCCCGATGTGGTGATTCTGGTGGATCAGCGCCGGGAAACTAACGCCGTGCTCGAGGCCCGTAAGCTCGATATTCCCCTGGTGTCGATGCTCGACACCAACTGCGATCCCGACCTTTGCGACGTGCCCATCCCCTGCAACGACGACGCCGTGCGTTCGGTGCAACTGGTGCTCGGCCGCCTAGCCGATGCCATTAACGAAGGTCGCCACGGCGCCCAGGACCAGCGTGGCGGCTACGAGGAAGAGGAAGGCTGAAGCCTGAATCTGACCCGATTCCATTCCCTCCCACTCCCTAACCCCCTACTCCCCGCCCTCCGATGGCTGAGATTTCAGCGAAGCTGGTCAAGGAACTGCGCGGCATGACCGGCGCAGGCATGATGGATTGCAAGAAAGCTCTCACCGAGTCTGGTGGCGATACCACCAAGGCCACCGAGTGGCTGCGCCAGAAGGGCATTGCCACGGCCGAAAAGAAATCGGGTCGCACCGCAGCCGAGGGTGCCATCGGCAGCTACATCCACACAGGTGCTCGCGTCGGTGTTCTCGTGGAGGTCAACTGCGAAACCGATTTCGTTGCCCGCGGCGACCTCTTCCAGGACCTGCTGCGCAATGTGGCGATGCAGATTGCTGCCTGTCCCAACGTGGAATTCGTGAGCACGGCCGACATCCCTAAGGAGGTGGCCGAGCGCGAAAAGAGCATTGAGATGGGCCGCGATGACCTGGCCGGCAAGCCTGAGGCGATGAAGGTGAAGATCGTCGAAGGACGGATTGGCAAGCGCCTCAAGGAGCTCGCCCTGCTGGAGCAGCCCTTCATCAAAGACAGCGCCATCACCGTGGAGGAGTTGGTCAAGCAGGTGGCTGGCAAGATCGGCGAGAACGTCCAGATCCGTCGCTTCACCCGTTACACCCTGGGTGAAGGCATTGAGGTGGAGCAAAGCGATTTCGCTGCCGAAGTCGCCGCCATGACCATCTCCGCCTGAGCTAGCGGTCCCATTGCACCCCAACATCAGCCCCCTGGCGGAGGCCGAGCGTCAACTGGAGCTGCAGCGTCAGCTGATCGTGGCGCTCACCCCTGAGCTTTACCGCCAGCTGGCCCTTTATTTGCAAGTGCTGCGCAAGGGCCTGTTGCACGCCGTGCAGCAGGCCTGTTTCCATCTGGCCACCCAGACCTACCCAGAACGCTTCAGCGCCATCGGCTCCAGCCGCCGCCTGGAACTGCAGCAGCGGCTCCAGGCCCTAGTTCAGCGCTGCAATTGCCTGCTCACGGTCGAGCAGCTGATGGGCCTGGCCTCCCAGCTGCAAAGCCGTCAGCAACGGCAGCGGCGGCGGGACCAGCAACGCCTCTTGTTAGCCCTGGCAGGCGACAACGGTATCGGCGATGCTGCTGGAGAGGTCGACGGCGAGGCTGGAGGCCAGGACGGGGGCCTGCAACCAGGCGATTCCCGGGACAGTCCCTTTCGCCCGCATCGGGGCTCGGTGCACCTGGGTCTCGATCTGCCCCTCAGCGCTGATCTTTTTGGATCGGGTCTGGAGGGGCTGGGGGCCTGGCTAGCGGGATTTACCGCCAAGAGTGATGCCCTCGAAAGCGATCCAGAGCAGGATGGGGTCCTGGAGGAGGAGGAGATAGAGCCGGAGGTCCAGCAGGCCAGCGCCCAGCCGGCTCAAGGCCCAGATCGGGATCCGGACCAGCCCCTCTCTCCCCTGGATCCAGGCGGAGAGCCTGGCCTAGCTCCCGCCTTGGACCAGGCAAGCGATCCCGCCGATCCATCTGGCCCCGTAGGCGATCTGGGCGACCAGGCTGGCCTTGGTGCGGGCGAGGACCACCCTGCCTCGGGCCCCAACGAGCCGGCCCAGCTCTACTCGGACCAGCTCCCCGGGGATGGAGCCACACCCCCGCAGCAGCGGGCAGCTAGTCCTGCTCCGCCGATGTCCCTGCCCAGCTCCGGGGCTGGGCAGCCCTCCAGTCCCCAGGACGCCAGCGATGATCCCCGTCGTCCCAGGCGCCCTCCCTTCCAGCGGGGCCCTGGACCCAGCGGCGGGCGCCAGCGGCCCGCTTCCGCTGAAGGATTGAGCGACGACTTCCAGTTCTTCCAATCCCTTTTTGCCCTGGCTGCCGAGGGGCTGGGCCGGGAGACGCCAGGCCTGGCCAACCCGGGTTCTGCTGCTTCTGGCCCAGCTGAGACGGGCCCAGTTGAGTCTGGCCATCGCCAATCTGGTCAGGGCGAGTCCGACCAGGGGCCGGGCAACGAAAGCGCTGATGGCCCGGGTGGTGGCCAGGTTCCGGCCGAGTCCCCGGGCCCGCCGGAGGGGGGAGGGGCGATGGTGATCCGTCTCGAGCGTTTGCGCCAGGCCGGAGGCCTTGGCCAGGCCCCAGATCCGGCGGGCTGGCGTGCCCTCGACTCCTTGATGCCCCAAGACGCCCCAAGCCTGTTGGCCTGGTGGGAGGCCCTCGATGGGGCCCTGCAGCGGCGGTTGCGCAACCTCTCGAATGCGGTTAATGGCGAGCTGCTGAGGCTGGGGATCACCAGGAGCCACTTGCCGATGCCCCTGCTTGATGCCGTGCTCCAGGGCCAGCTCGATCCCCTGCCGGCACCCGCCAACCTGGTGCGCCTGCAGATGCCCTTTGGAGGCGACAGCCCCGCCAGCCCTGGCGCTGAGGGCCCAGGGGTCTTCCCCCTCGGCGGTCCGCTGGACATGGTGGCCCTGTTGCTCCGGCCAACCGATCTCGAATTCGAGGCGCCGCCCCTGAGGGTCTGTCGCCGGCGCCTTGAGCAGAATCGGGCCCGATTGCGCACAATGGCCCAACGGCACCGCTACTGGCAGCGACGTGTGCAGGCCCTTGAGGCAGAGCGGCAGTGGTTTCAGGACAGTCCCCCAACCAGCCGCGAACCCGCCTAGCCGGAGCCTCGCCGGGGTTTGCCAGTCCGGCCCCCATGCCGGTTCCCCCGCCGCCCGGTGGGTCAGCGTCCCCGGGGCCAGTCATGGGCCAAACGGCCCTTTCAGGGGCCCCAGCCCCGGCACCCGCCGTAACTGGCGTGGCTGCCTTCACCGAATGGGCCAGGCCCCTGCAGCAGGCCCTGGAGCTGGAAGCGGACCGGGGTTTTGGCAATCTTCAGGGGCGACGCGAACGGTTCAGCAGCTTCCTGGCACGCCAGTGCGGCGAGCCTCCGGCCGGCCTGCCGCTTGCCGATCAGGGGGCCCTGGGCCAGCTTGCGGACGACTATCGCCTTTACGACAGCCTGAGTCCGGCCCGCCGCCAGAGCCTGGTGCGCCGCAGCCGCCAGCGGCTGCATGACATCCAGCGGGCCCTTCATCCGGTCACGCCGCCGGCGCCGCCGCGCTTGAACCGGCCCCAGGACAGCCCGGTGCCAGCAGCGAGCCCCAACCTCGCCGGGCTCCAACCCCAGACCCCCCTGGTCGAGATTCGCGGCATCGGCCCTAAGGGCGCTGAAAAACTGGCCGCCCTGGGCCTGTTCGTTGCCCGCGATTTAATCCGCTACTACCCGCGCGATTATCTCGATTACGCCAACCTGGTGCGCATCACCTCCCTGGAGCCGGGCTCCACCGCCACGATCGTGGCCACGGTGCGGCGCAGCAGCAGCTTCACCAGCCCCCGCAATCCCAACCTGTCGATCCTGGAATTGCAGCTGCAGGACCCCACCGGACGCTTGCGGGTGTCGCGGTTTTTTGCGGGCAAACGCTTCAGCTCGCCCGGCTGGTTGAAATCCCAGGAGCGCCAGTTTCCGGCCGGTTGCACGGTGGCGGTGAGTGGCCTGGTCAAGGAAACCCCCTACGGCCCCTGCTTCCAGGACCCCTTGATGGAGGTGCTGGAGAGCCCAAATGCGCCCCTGCAGAGCCGCCAGATCGGCCGGCTGCTGCCCGTCTATGGGCTCACCGAGGGGCTCACGGCTGACCGGGTTCGCCAGGCTGTCCAATCCCTGCTGGGGGCGGTGCAGGCCTGGGGGGACCCCCTGCCCGGCCCGTTGCTGCAACAACAGCAGCTTCTTGATCTGCCCACGGCCCTGGTGCAGATCCACCAGCCAGACGACCAGGAGCGGCTGGCGGCGGCCAGGCGGCGGCTGGTGTTTGATGAATTTCTGATGTTGCAGCTCGGCCTGCTGCAGCGGCGCCGCCAACTCACCGCCAACCCGGCGCCGCCCCTGGCCCTGGCGGCCCAACGGGCGCCTGGGGCGGCCGATGGCGCGGGCGAGCCCGGGGGCCTGATGCAGGCCTTTTTGAAGATCCTGCCCTTTCCGCTCACCGGCGCCCAGCGGCGCGTGTTGGCGGAGATCCACGCCGACCTGGCCCGGGACCAGGCGATGGCGCGGCTGGTGCAAGGGGATGTGGGCAGCGGTAAAACCGTGGTGGCGATTGCTTCTTTGCTCACGGCCATCGATGCCGGCTGCCAGGGGGCCCTGATGGCGCCCACCGAGGTGCTGGCGGCCCAGCACTACCAAAAGCTGTGTGAGTGGCTGCCCCAGCTGCATGTGACCGTGGCCTTGCTCACCGGCTCCACCCCCGCCAAGCGGCGGCGCGAGCTGCTGGCCGACCTCGACAACGGCACCCTGAAAATTCTGGTGGGCACCCACGCCCTACTGGAGGATCCGGTGCGCTTCGCCCGCCTTGGTCTGGTGGTGGTGGATGAGCAACACCGTTTCGGCGTGCACCAACGCCATCGCCTGCTCAATAAGGGCCTGCAACCCCATCTGTTGACGATGACGGCAACCCCCATTCCCCGCACCCTGGCCCTGTCGATCCATGGCGATCTTGATGTGAGCCAGATCGATGAATTGCCGCCGGGCCGCACGCCGATTCGCACCCAAATGATCAAGGGCGGCGAACGCCAGCAGGCCTACGACCTGATCCGCCGCGAGGTGGAGGCGGGCCAGCGGGCCTACGTGGTGTTGCCCCTGGTGGAGGAGTCGGAAAAGTTGGACTTGCGCTCGGCGGTGGAAGTCCATCGCCAGCTGAGCGAGGAGGTGTTCCCCGACCTGGCCGTGGGCCTGCTCCATGGCCGCCTGGCCAGTGCCGACAAGCAGGCGGCGATCGGCGCCTTTGCTAGGGGCGAGACCCAGGTGCTGGTTTCCACCACCGTGGTGGAGGTGGGGGTGGATGTGCCCCAGGCCAGCGTGATGGTGATCGAGCATGCCGACCGCTTTGGCCTCTCCCAGCTGCACCAGCTGCGCGGCCGCGTCGGCCGGGGGGCGGCGGCCTCCCATTGCCTGTTAATCAATGACAGCCGCAACGCCCAGGCCCGCCAGCGGTTGGAGGTGTTGGTGCGCTCCAGCGATGGCTTCGAGATCGCCGAGATTGACCTGCGCCTGCGCGGACCGGGCCAGGTGCTGGGCACGCGCCAATCGGGCCTGCCGGATTTAGCCCTGGCCAGCCTCAGCAACGACAGCGCCGTACTCGACCAGGCCCGCGAGGCCGCCCAGGCCCTGATGGCCCGCGATCCCGACCTGGCCGAGCACCCGGCCCTGGCCGCCGCCCTGGCCGAACAACGCCAGCGCCTCACCCAGGTGGATCGGCTCAATTAGGGCCGCCCTGAAGCCCCGGTTTGAATCATCAGCGCCAGCGGATGCTGGACCCTTCCCCCAAGCCATGACCTCCCCAGCCCTGCGCCCCTGGAGCCCCATTGCGATCCTGGAATCGGGCGAGCCCCTGGAGCCCATCCCCGCGTCTTTGCTGCGGCTGGAGCCCCACCCCTATGGCGCCCTTGGTGCCCCCTATGGCGCCCAGGCCGATCCCTTCCGCCTGCGCTCCGGCGTGGTGCAGCAGCTGCTGGCGGCCGAGCAGCACTTGGCCGAGCTTCGCCCTGGCTGGCGGCTGCTGATTTTTGACGCCTGGCGGCCCCTGGCGGTGCAGCGCTTCATGGTGGCCCAGGCGATTGGCGAGCAATGCCGCCTGCAGGGGGTGGAGCCCCAGGTGCCTTCGGCGGCCCTGGCGGCGATCGTGGCGGAGGTGGGTCACTTCTGGGCACCCCCCAGCGAGGATCCGGCCACACCGCCGCCCCACAGCACCGGAGCGGCCGTGGACCTGACCCTGGCGGGCCCTGAAGACCCGGCTGGCGAGGGGGCCCCTGGGACGGTCCACCAGCTCGAGCTGGGCGCCCCGATCGACGCGATCGGTGCCGTTTCGGAGCCCGACCACTTTGCGGAGGCGGCCCTAGCCGAACCCAGCAGTGGGGCCGCCCTCTGGCACGGCCGGCGCCAGCTGCTGCGCCTGGTGATGGAAACGGCGGGTTTTGCCCAGCACCCCAACGAGTGGTGGCACTTCAGCTTGGGCGACCAACTCTGGGCCTGGCGCACCGGCGCCCAGGCCGCCCGCTATGGCCGCTGGATGGGGGATGGCAGCCCCTAAACGCCTGCCCTAACAGCCAGGCCCGAGCCCCATGCCGGATTATTCCTTGGGCAGCAGGGCCAGCACGGCCTCCCGGCCCAGGGAGTGGATGTGGTCGCCAAAGCTGCCGCGGCCGCCGGCCTCGCCCCAGCCGCGCAACAGCGGCTCCAGGGTGGTTTCAAGGGCGTCGAGGTTGAGGCGCTCCAGGTAGGGCTCGGCCAGGCGGCTGAGGTTGGGGGTGCCCCCCAGCCAGAGCTGGTATTGGTTGGGGCCGCTGCCGACCAGGCCTAGCTCGGCCATGTAGGGGCGGGCGCAGCCATTGGGGCAGCCAGTGACGCGCACCAGGATCGACTGCTCGATCTGCAGCTGGCGCAACTGGCTCTCCAGCCGCTCCAGGATTGCGGGCAGGCCCCGCTCTGCCTCGGTCACGGCCAGGCCACAAAGGGGGAGGGCCGGGCAGGCCAGGGCGTGGCGGGCCAGCAAGCTGGTTTCGCCTGGGTTCTCGATGCCTAGGGCCGCCAGGGCGGCGCGCACGCTGGCCTTCTGGCTGGTGCCGATGTTGCAGAGCAGCAGATCTTGGTTGGGGGTGAGGCGGATTTCCAGTTGGTAGGTGTCCACCATTTGGCGCAGGCCCGCCTTGAAGGCTCCGGCCACCCGGCCACTGAGCACGGGCAGGCCCACGAACCAGGTGCTTTGGCCCTGGCGATGCCAGCCCAGGTAATCGAGCAGCTTGTTGCTGGGCTCGTTCTGAAGCGCCTTGAGCGGGTGCTGGAAATAACGGCCCGTGAGTTCTGTTTTGAACCAGGCGATGCCGCGCCCGTGGATCAAATACTTCATGCGCGAATGGCGCCGCTGCTGGCGATCGCCGTGGTCCCGTTGCACGGCCGCAATCGCCTGCACCAGATCCAGCACATGCTCGGCGGCCACATAGCCGAGGGGATCGGCGGTGCGGGCGAAGGTTTCCTCCTTGTTGTGGGTGCGGCCCATGCCGCCGCCCACATACACATTGCAACCGCGCAGCTTGCCGTTGGGATAGGCAAAGGCCACCAGGCCAATGTCCTGGGTGAGCAGGTCCACCGAGTTGTCGCCGGGCACGGTGACGGCGACCTTGAACTTGCGCGGCAGGTAGGTGGAGCCATAGAGGGGCTCGTTGATATCACCGCTGAACACGCCGCCCTCCAATTGGCGCTTGCGCACCTTCTTCACCGGCGCGCTCGGTTTGATCCGGTAGCTGAGTTCGCCATCGACCCAAAGATCCAGGTAGGACCCTTCAGCGGCGGTGGGAGCGAGCAGGTCGGCGATGTCATCGGCGAGGCGGCGGGCGGCCGGGTAGGCGCCCGTCTCAAACGGGGCCGCCGGCGCCATCACGTTGCGGTTGATGTCGCCGCAGGCGGCCAGGGTGGAGCCCATGGACCGCACGATCGTGCCGATCACCTCCTTGAGGTTGCCCTTGCGCACGCCATGCATCTGGAAGGCCTGGCGGGTGGTGGCCCGCAACGTGCCGTTGCCAAGCCGATCGGCCAGGTCATCCATGGCCAGAAACAGGCTGGCGGGGATGCGGCCGCCGGGACTGCGCAGCCGCAGCATCATCTGCCAGTCCTTGTCCTGACCTTTTTGGCGATTTTCGCGGTTGTCCTGTTGATAACTGCCATGGAATTTGAGCAGTTGCACGGCGCCATCACTGAAGTGATGGGCGTCGTTGGCTAGCTCGGTGGCTAGGGGTTCCTTGAGATAGCCGCTGTCGGCCTTGAGTTGCTCGAATTTGGTGCGCTCGCTGCCGCTGGCCAGGCTGGCAAAGGCCCCCTGATCGCCTACTACCAGTGGCGGTACCCCCACGGGGGTGCGGGTTGCCGGGATCTGCGCCTGCTGCGAGCCGTCCGGGGAATCTGAAGTCAGCCCAGCAGTCACGGTCACAGTGGCGCCCTTACCTAAGTCGACCGTAGCGAAACGCCCCAGCCCATTTGGTTGTGGGGTTACATCTCCCTAACAGGAGCCGGCAGCTGCCCGGCTCGACGGGCTCCAGGCTCAAGGCGGGTTCCAAGGGCCCAAAAGCGCTGCAGGCCTGGCTCGCTCTACAGGCAGCGGGGCAACGACCCCAGCGGCGTCCCAGGCCCCTCCCCCTCCATAAACTCAGGCCATTGCTTGCGCCTGCCCCGTGCCGACCTTTCTGCTTGAGATCGGCACCGAGGAGCTGCCCGCCGATTTCGCCCGCCTGGCCTTGCCCCAGCTTGAGGTCTTGGTGCAACGGGACCTGGCCGAGCGGCGCCTGAGCCATGGCCAGATCACGGTCACAAGCACCCCCCGCCGCATTGCCCTGCTGGTGGCGGACCTGGCCGCCAGCGCCGCCGACCTGGAGGAGGACCGCAAGGGTCCGCCAGCGGCCCAGGCCCTCAAAGATGGGGTGCCCACCCCGGCGGCGATCGGTTTTGCCAAGCGCTGCGGCATCGAGGCCAGCGCCCTGGAGGTGCGCGACACCCCCAAAGGACCCTGTGTGTTTGCCCGGGTGCGGGAGCTGGGATTGCCTGCGGCCGAGTTGCTGGCCGCCTGCATCCCCCCATGGATCTCGGGCCTGCAGGGTCGACGCTTCATGCGTTGGGCCGAGGGCGAGAGCCGCTTTTCGAGGCCCGTGCGCTGGCTGGTGGCCCTGCTCGATGCCGCCGTGATTCCGGTGACCTTGGCGGGCAGTGATCCCCAGGTGAGCGCCGGCCGCCTGAGCCGGGGCCATCGGCTGCACGGCGGCCAGGCTGGTGGGGGATCCACGGGAGCCACCGGCCTCTCCATTGCCACGGCCAGCGCCTACGCCGAAACCCTTGCTGCGGCTGGGGTAGAGGTGGATCGCCAGCGCCGCGCTACCACGATCCGATCCGCCGTGGAGACGGCCGCCGCCGCCCTGCAGGCCCGCCCTGACCTGCCCCAGGAGCTTTTCGATGAACTCACCGACCTGGTGGAGGCGCCCCTGCTGATCGAGGGCTTGGTGCCCGAGGCCTACCTGGCCCTGCCGGCCGAGGTGCTCAGCACGGTGATGCGGGCCCACCAGCGCTACATCCCCCTCTATCGCCAGCAGGCTGAGGTGGATCCCCTGGCCCTCGATGCCCGCGCCAGCCTGCTGCCCACCTTCCTTTGCATCGCCAACAGCCTGCCCGCCGCCACGGACACGGTGCGGCGCGGCAACGAGCGGGTGCTCAAAGCGCGCCTGGCCGATGCCGAGTTTTTTGTGGCGGCAGACCGGGCGGTGGCCAGCATCGATCGCCGCGACCAGCTGGCGCGGGTCACCTTCGCCGAGGGGCTCGGCAGCCTGCTCAACCGGGTCGAGCGACTCGAGTGGTGCACCGATGGGGTGGTGGCGCAGCTGGGCCTAGGCGAGCAGGACGCCGCCCATGCCCGCCGCGCCGCCCACCTCTGCAAGCACGACCTCGTCAGCCAGATGGTGGGCGAATTCCCCGAGCTCCAGGGGGTGATGGGCGGCAAATACCTGCTGGCGGAGGGCGAACCCCGGCCCGTGGCCCTGGCCGTGCTCGAGCACTACCTGCCCCGGGGTGCCGGCGATGCCCTGCCTAGCTCCAAGGCCGGTGCGGTGGTGGCCCTGGCCGAACGGCTGGAG
>CAMCMT010000012.1 GCA_945875915.1 Synechococcus sp. UW140
ATCGGGCTGTAGCGAAAGGCGTTTTCCAGCAGGTTGGCCAAGATTTCGGCCACGGCTCCGCCGGCGCCCCGCCAGTTCGGCAGCTGCTGGGGGCCCTGCCAGAGCCGCCCCTGGAGGCTGGCGGTGGCGGCGGCCCGCTCCAGCAGGGGCGTGAGCCATTCGGCCAGGGGCTGCTGGGCGGGGCCATCCAGGGAGGGGGGCAGCAGCAGGGGTTCGGCCTGGGGGCCGGCGGCCACCAGGGGGGTGGGCCGGGCCAGCTGGTCGATGGCATCGACATAGCGGTTGAGCTGCCGTTGCTCTGCCAGCAGGTTTTCGACCAACGGCCGGTTGAGCGGATCCCGTTCCAGCCGACGCAAGAGCAGCTGGCCGAAGGTGCGCAGGGCGGCCAGCGGGTTGCGGAGCTGGTGCACGAGCAGCTGTAGTTGGCCGTCCTGCTGGGCCAGGGCGCGGCTGAGCTGCTGCTGCTCCAGGTCCAGGCCCAGGGCCTCGGTGAGGCAGCCGGCCGTGGCTTGGAGGCGTTCGGCTAGGGCCTGGGGCCAGGGCCAGACCCTGCTATCCACCCGCAGGGCGCCTACTAGCTGGGGGCCATCGCGCAGGGGCAGCCAGCGCCGGGTTACGGCCTGGGGCAGGGGGGCTAGGTCCAGGTCGGTTGGGCCTGGGCCGGCGGCCAGGACCTGGGCCGAATCGGGCCACTGGCCGATGGGTTCCAGGGCGGGCTTGCCGTTGTCCGAGGGAATGGTGAGATACACCACCAAGGTCACCAGGTCGGGGCGATCACCGAACTGGGCAAGTTGCTGCTTCAGCAGGGCGATCAGGCGGGCGGAGACAGGCGTCATCGGCGCTGATCCCGAAGCTGGTGGGAAATTTTCGAATCCCGTGTTCGAAATCTGGGGAAAAGTCTTAAGATGCAAGTATCGACCAACACCTTGCGGACCGGGAACGGACCCAAGGGCAATGTCGCGACAGTCTTTGTTGCGGATTTGCCGTAATCAGGCTACAGCAGGAGCAGTTACGTTCCCTTGCTGTTTGGCTGCCTGCCCACCAGGCGGCCATGTCGCTGTCAGTGCGGTTGCCGTAGGCCACCCCTCACCGGGTGGCCTGCGGCGCCCTCCCTCCCGGTAAACAGACGTTTGGGCGTTCCAGGGCCAGTGGCCCCGCCATCAGGCGGGTTCCCTGGCCAGACCGGATTGGTACGGCGTCGTCCCTTTCCTTCCAAGTCCCATCCCTCAGCCTCCCTCTCGGGGAGTGAAGTCCATGTCCAAGAAGCGCAAGCGCATCAGCCGTCGTCGTTTGGCCGGACAGCGCGTGCTGGCCCATGTGCCGACCCACAACCTGGAAACCGGAGATCACAAGCCGGTCACCGCTGCTCGCCGTTATATCGCCGAGTCGTCCCTGGTGGCACCAGCCCTACTGAACGTGCGCCGCAATGAGCACACCACCGATCGCTTCTTCTGGGGCGAGAAGGGCCTGTTCAGCGCCCAGTACGCCGAAGAGAACCACTTCCTGTTCCCATCCCTGCGCGCCATCGTCGATCGCATCGGTGAGGACGCCCTCTTTGCCGGCCTAGAAGCCATGGCCGCCGACGACTGGGAGGAAATGGAGGAGTACGAATACGCCTTCGTTTGAGCTTGACAACCTGGGTCGGCTTGCCAGCCCGGCCTGCCTGATCCCTGCCCATCGATTGCGGGCAGTTCAGCCCATCCCACTGCCTTGTCCCCCCTAGTCAGGGGGCAGGACTATGGGATTTTTTATGGCCCTGGGGCGGCTGGGCGTTCAGCCCTGGTCTGGATCGATAAACCGGCCGATCGCCGGCAGCAGCTCGGCATCGATTCCGTGCTGACCAGCCGTGGCGATCAGCTCCACCCTGGCCCGCTGCAGCTGTAGAAGCCGCAATAGCTCTTCGCTGGCTGCGTAGGGCACCACCGGGTCGTTCTTGCCATGGGTGAGCAGCACTTGGGGCATGGCCGGTTTGGCTTGCCAGCCTGGGTGGGGGTAGCCGCTGCAGGACACGATCCCCTCCAAGGCCAGCTCGCTGCCCCCATCCAGGGCCATGGCCGCCCCCTGGGAGAAGCCGAGCAGCACCGTCTGCTCCAGGGGCAGGCTGCGCCCTAGGGCCTCCAGGCGCGCCCGCAGGGCCAGCCGGGCCTGGGGCAGATCCGGCCAGCTGCGGTCCTGCAGGTCGTACCACTGGCGACCGGAACCGCCCGGATGGGGTTGGGGTGCCCGCAGGGCCACCAGTTGGCGCCGCTCGCCACAGAGAAGTCGGCCCAGCTCGAGCAGGTCATCGGCATCGGCTCCCCAACCGTGCAGAAGCACCAGGCGTTTGCCGGCAGCTTCGGGCCCGCTTTGCAGGGCTTCGCCGACGGCTTGATCTCCTTGCCAGGTCTCCATCGGTTCCGGCGCGCTTGCGCATCAACTGGCACCCATGCTGCTTTGTTCCAGGGCCCAACCTGCGGGTTCCCTGCTGTGTTGGGCTCGCGGGCTTGCTGCGTAGGTTGGCCCCAGCCCCAGTGAGTGCGATGGCCCCTACGGCCCTTCTGAGTGTGTCGGACAAACAGGGTCTGGTGCCCTTGGCGGAAGCCCTGCATCGGCTGCATGGCTTTCGGCTGCTCTCCAGCGGCGGCACGGCCTCGGCCCTGGAAGCGGCCGGTCTCCCCGTGACCCGGGTGGCTGAGTACACCGGCGCTCCCGAAATCCTCGGCGGCCGGGTCAAGACCCTGCACCCCCGCGTCCATGGCGGCATCCTGGCCAAGCGCGACGACCCCTCCCACCAGGCCGACCTGGCCGCCCAGGCGATCGATCCGATCGATGTGGTGGTGGTCAACCTCTATCCCTTCCGTGAAACGGTGGCCGATCCCGGCGTGAGCTGGGCATCGGCGATCGAAAACATCGATATCGGCGGCCCAGCCATGGTGCGTGCCGCGGCTAAAAACCACGCCGATGTGGCGGTGCTCACGAGCCCAAGCCAATACGACGCCTTCCTGGCCGCCCTGGCCGCCGGCCGGGTCGATGCTGACCTGCGCTGCCAGTTAGCCCTGGAAGCCTTCCGCCACACGGCCAGCTACGACAGCGCCATCAGCACCTGGATGGCCTCCCGCCCCGAACTCGCCAGGGCTGAAGGCTCCCTAGGCCAGGAGCTCGCCCCTGGCGACGGCGTCCCCCTGCGCCTGGAGCTGCCCCTGCAGCAAGGCCTGCGCTACGGCGAAAACCCCCACCAGCCCGCCCGTTGGTACAGCCAGAGCGGCGCCGGCTGGGGCGGCGCCATCCAGCTCCAGGGCAAGGAGCTCAGCTACAACAACCTGATCGACCTGGAGGCCGCCCTGGCGACCGTGCGGGAGTTCGGCTACGGCCCAGTCGATTCCGCCGGGGAGTCCAACGCTGGCCAAAATGCCGCCGTGGTGGTGAAGCACACCAATCCCTGTGGCGTGGCCACCGGGGCCGATCCGGCCGGGGCCCTGGGCCGGGCGCTGGATGCCGATCGGGTTTCGGCCTTCGGCGGCATCGTCGCCCTCAACGGTCCGGTCGATGCCGCAGCGGCCAGCCAGCTCACCAGCCTGTTTCTGGAGTGTGTGGTGGCTCCGGCCTTCAGCCCTGAGGCGCTCCAGCTGCTGGCGGCCAAGCCCAACCTGCGGCTCCTGGAGCTGGCTCCGGCCGCCCTGGCCCTGGCCTCGGGGGTGCAGCTGCGCAGCCTGCTGGGCGGGCTGCTGGTGCAGGACCTCGATAACGAGCCGGTCCAGGAGGACGGCTGGCAGGTGGTGAGTGCCCGCCAGCCCAGCGCCGCCGAATTCGACGACCTGCGCTTCGCCTGGCGCCTGGTGCGCCACGTGCGCTCCAACGCCATCGTGGTGGCCGCCGCGGGCCAGAGCCTGGGGATTGGCGCTGGCCAGATGAACCGGGTCGGCTCGGCCCGTCTGGCCCTCGAGGCAGCCGGGGAGCGGGCCCAGGGGGCCGTTTTGGCCAGCGATGGCTTCTTTCCCTTCGATGACACCGTGCGCCTGGCGGCCTCCTGTGGCATCGCGGCGGTGATCCAGCCGGGCGGCAGCATGCGCGATGGCGACTCGATCAAGGCCTGCGATGCGCTGGGCTTGGCGATGGTGACCACGGGCCGGCGCCACTTTTTGCATTAAACCCTGCATTTAGCTCCTCCATGGCAGGGCGGCCTGGGCGGGCAGTAGCTTCGCCTCCATTGCCGAGTCCCCCCCATGCCGGAAGCCCTAGCCTTCAATCTCAACTTCCTCCATCCGCTGCTGATGTGGGGACTGCTGGCCCTGTCGGGCTATTCGATGTTTCTTGGCATCAAGGCCAAGAAAACCCGCACCGCCACCCCGGAAGAGCGCAAGGCCCTGATCAAGGGCCAATTCGGCAGTCGCCACTTCCAGATCGGCAGCATCGTGCTGGCCGTCATGGTGCTCGGCACCTTCGGCGGCATGGCCGTCACCTACCTCAATAACGGCAAGCTGTTTGTCGGCCCCCACCTGCTGGTGGGGATTTCGATGACGTGCCTGATCGCCCTTGCCGCCTCCCTGATCCCGCTGATCCAGAAGGGCAACCTGATTGCCCGCAAGGTCCATGTGGGCTTGAACATGGGCCTGATGACCCTGTTCCTTTGGCAGGCCGTCACCGGCATGCAAATCGTCAACAAGATCTGGACGAGCCGCACCTGAGCTGGGCTGGCTGTCCCGCTTCCCCAATCCCAGAGGCCCGCGGGCCTGAGCCTCAGAACTGGGCGCGCTTGGGTGGCGGGCAGGCCAGGTTGTGGCAGGCGTGGAAGTCTTCCTGCACCTTCCAGGTGAGCTTGCGGGACACCTGGCGCACGATCTGGCGCAGCAGGTGGTCGCCGCTGGTCTGCACCAGGCTCTCCGGCAGCAGGGTGATCACGCCCGGCAGCTTGATCCACACGCTCAGGTCCAGCTCCCAGCGCACCAGGGTCAGGGCCGTATCCTCGCCCGCCTGGCCGAGCTGCAGGGAGGCGTTGAACTCCACGTCGTAGAGCTCCTGGAGCTTGCTCTCCCCAGCCGCCTGGGGCACGTTCACAATGCGGTAGACGCCGGCGCTTTGGGGGAGCAGCTCCAGGCCGATGGTGGGTTCCACCTCAAAGCCGAAGTTGCCGAAGCGCCCCAGGGTGAGCACGTAACCATTGCTGCCGAGCGGATCAACCCCCATTGGCGCCGCGCAGCGGCGGAACCAGCCATCATGGCGGTCTAAATAGGCCTCCACCGTTGCTGCCGGCGCTTCCATCTCCATGAGGTCGCTGAAATGGCTGCTGTAGCAGCGCAGCTTCGGGTCGGCGCTGTCGCGCAGCAGACCCGGGAGCTCAGCGGCGGCAATCGGAGCGGAAAGGGAGGTGGTCAAAGGGATTGCAGACTCCTCAACGCCCGCAGGCGCAATCGATGAACCAATGTAAAGCCAGGGCCTGAGTGGCTTGGCAGCAAATGCGACAGCGCCCGTTGGCCAATGGGTGCTGTCCCATTGGCCGGCGTCTGAGTTGGCAGCTCACGTGGCACAGAGATCCATCAGACGATGGATCACATCCTCCACGACCCGGTCCGGGGTGGAGGCGCCGGAGGTGATCCCCACCCGCAGGGGGCCGGCAGGCAGGAAGGGCTCCAGGAGCTCCAGCTCGGCGCCAAGCGGCTTGTGCTCGATGCGGTTGCCCGGTCCGATCCGCTCGGGCGTGTCGATGTGGAAGGAACGGATGCCGCGGCTTTCGGCGATTTCCTGCAGGTGGGTGGTGTTGGAGGAGTTGTAGCCGCCGATCACCACCATCAGGTCGAGCGGTTCGTCCACCAGGGAGATGATGGCGTCCTGGCGCTCCTGGGTGGCATCACAGATCGTGTTGAAGGCCAGGAAATGCTCCTGGAGTTCCTGGGGGCCGTAGCGGCGCAGCATCGTGCGCTCGAACAGCCGGCCGATTTCTTCGGTTTCGCTCTTGAGCATGGTGGTCTGGTTGGCAACGCCGATGCGGACCAGGTCCCGGTCGGGATCGAAGCCTGGTGAGCAGGCCTGGGCAAAACGGGCCATGAAGGCGTCCCGATTCAGGGCCGTTCCCTGGCCAGCCCCTGTGGGGCTGGCATCAGCGCCCTCGCCAGCAGCGCTGGCGAGGATGTAGTTGCTCACCATCTGGGCCTCGGCCAGGTCGAGCACCACCAAGTAGGTGCCGGCAAAGGAGCTGGTGGCGAGGGTTTCCTCGTGCTTCACCTTGCCGTGAATAACCGAGGTGAAGGCATGCTTTTTATGCTTCTCCACCGTGTTCCACACCTTCGAGACCCAGGGGCAGGTGGTATCGACGATGTGGCAGCCGCGCTCGTTCAGCAGCTGCATCTCCTGCACGGTGGCGCCAAAGGCTGGCAGGATCACCACGTCGCCGCTGGCCACATCGGAAAAGTCCTTCACCCCTTCCTCCACCGGGATGAACAGCACGTCCATCTCGCGCAGATGGTGGTTCACCGAGGGGTTATGGATGATCTCGTTGGTGATCCAGAGCCGTTCGGTGGGATAATGGCGCCTGGTTTCGTAGGCCATGGCCACGGCCCGTTCCACGCCCCAGCAGAAGCCGAAGGCCTCGGCCAGTTTGACGCTGAGGCGCCCGTGCTCGAGGGCGTAGCCGTTTTCGCGGATCTTGGCGACTAGGTCGCTCTGGTAGGCCCGCTCCAGACTGCCGGCCACCTCTTGGGCGCGGCCGAAGCCGCGGCGGTTGTAGCGCTCCGAGTGGTGCAGCGATCGCTTGAAGGCATGGGTATCCACAGGGCTGATCACGGCTTGCGGCAACTCTATGGGGCCCGGCTGACCGGCTGCCGTTCCCATCGTTCAGACCGTCAACTCGCCTGGCCAAGCAAAAGCCCCCGGTGCAAACCGGGGGCTAGGGGCCCCAGGGGGGCGGGGGCTTGAACGCGAAAGCTCAGGCTTCAGATCGCCGCATCACCCCGTTCGCCGGTGCGGATGCGGATGGCAGTTTCCACGGGCATCACGAAGATTTTGCCGTCTCCGATTTCTCCGGTGCGAGCTGCCCCGGTGATCGCTTCGATCGCCACTTCCACCTTTTCGTCGGTCACAACGATGGTGAGTTTCACCTTCGGCAGGAAGTCGACGGTGAACTCATTGCCGCGGTAACGCTCAACCTGACCCTTTTGGCGGCCGAATCCGCGGGCATCACAGACAGTAAGACCAACAATGTCAACGGCCACAAGAGCCGTTTTGACGGCATCGAGCTTGGAGGGACGAATTAAAGCGGTGATTTGTTTCATGGGTCCCTCAGTATGTCATCGGATCGTAGGCTTCCTCGCCGTGGGCGACGAAGTCAAGGCCGCGCTCCTCATCCTCAGGCGTAACGCGCAGGCCGACAACAGCACCAACCACCCAGAGAATGATTGCCGTGCCAAGCCCAACGAAACCGTAGGTGATCAGCACAGCTTTGAGTTGGGCGATGCACATGGCGGCATTGCCACCGGCGGCAAGGATCTCAGCCGATTTGGGGAAGTAATCGGCAGGAACTAACGCCGGAACAGCCAGGGCGCCGGTGAGGATGGCGCCAACGGTGCCGCCGATGCCATGAACCATGAAGGCATCAAGGGAATCATCGAGTTTGATCGATGATTTGACCTGAACGGCAATGAAGCAAGCAGCGGAAGTTGCGGCACCAATTAAAAGGGCCTGGGGCATGTAGACAAAACCGGCAGCAGGGGTAATACCCACTAGGCCAGCAACGGCTCCGGTGGCGGCACCAACCGCGGTCGGCTTGCCATCTTTAAACCACTCAATCAGGCACCAAGCAAGCATGGCCGCAGAGGCGGAAGCGGTGGTGGTGAGGAAGGAGAGGCCAGCGCCTTTAGCGGCGAAGTAGCTGGCGCCGTTGAAGCCAAACCAGCCAAACCAGAGCAGACCAGCACCCAGCAGGATGAAGGGAACGTTGTGGGGAGGCCGCTTGCTTTCGGGGAAGTTGGTGCGGGGGCCCACAATCGCCGCCGATACAAGCGCTGCCACACCGGCGGCAATGTGAACCACGGTGCCACCAGCGAAATCGATGGCGCCGATTTCACCAAAGGGACCGATGTAGCCGCCACCCCAAACCATGTGGCACATGGGGCAGTAGATGAAGATGCTCCAGAGCAGCGAGAACCAGAACCAGGCCTTGAAGTTGATGCGCTCAACCACCGCGCCGGAAATCAGGGCCGGGGTGATGATCGCAAACATGCCCTGGAAGAGGGCAAAGGAACTGGCGCTGATGTTGAAGCCGTCGGCGAGGGGAGCTGAGCCATCAGGCCCTCCCACCCCGTTGAGCCACATGAACTCAAGACCGCCAATGAAGGGGCTCTTGAAGCCAAGGCCGAAGGAGAGGCTGTAGCCGATCACGACCCAGGCCACCCCGATCAGCCCCATCAGGAAGAAGCTCATCATCATCGTGTTGAGCACGTTCTTGGCGCGCGTGAAGCCGCCGTAGAAGAACGCCAGACCCGGGGTCATCAAAAGCACTAGGGCCGATCCCATCAGCATCAGCAGGGTGTCGGCGCCGTCGGTGACTGCCTTGGCCAGGGCCGCCTGGGCGGAGCCAGCCATTAAGGGGAGAAGACCGGCACCAGCGGCCAGGAGGATTACGGCATAGCGCCGTAGTTGGGGTTCCTGAACGCCGGCCAGAACCCGGCTGCGGAATTGATCAAAAGTGGCAAGCGGTGTCTGACCACCGCCCGCCATCGGGACATGAGTCATGAAAGAGGTAGGCCTATCCGGTTATCGCCCGGGTACCTTCCCCGCATTCGCTGGCTTGATCTGTATCAAAGTGAACCAAATCAAGGGTTGGTTTTTCAGGAGATGCAATTCAGCTGTGGGGCTGAACGGCCGCCAGGCCCAGCCAATGAATGGCCGTGGCCGAGAAGCTATAGACGCAGGGCAGCATCTCCACCCCGGCAGCGAGGGCCTGGCGGAACAGCTCGCCGTAGCGCGGGTCGGCCTGGTCGCCCGGTGCAAAGCGGCTCACATCGGCGCGGCTGAGGCAGGGCACCAGCACCCCCCGGGCGTCAGGCAGCAGGGCGGTGAGCTCCTCCAGGTGTTTCTGGCCCCGCTCGGTGACGGTGTCGGGGAACAGGGCCAAATCGCCGTCGGTCCAGGTGGTGTTTTTCACCTCCAGGTAGATCGGCCGCTGGTCGCTGTTGGCGGCGCTGGGGGTAAGCAGCAGGTCGATGCGGCTGCGGCGATTCAGTCCGTAGGGCACTTCGGCGCGGATGGATTCAATCGGCCCTAACCAGGGCTCAAGCAGGCCGGCAACGATCGTCGCTTTCACCAGGTGATTGGGCAGGGCTGTGTTGATGCCCACCCAGAGCGGCTCGCCCGCGGTGCCGATCACTTCGGCCTGCTCCCAGGTCCAGGCCAGCTTGCGGGTGGGCGAGGGGGCATAGCGCAGCCGCACCCGGCCACCCGGCAGCAGCACGCCCGTCATCGGGCCGGTGTTGGGGCAGTGGGCCGTCACAACCTCGCCGCTGGCCAGCTCCACATCGGCCAGGAAGCGCTTGTAGCGCTTCACCAGCACCCCCTCCACCAGTCCCCCTAGGGGCCAGACCAGCTCTCCTGGGAGCGCCAGCAGCGTAGACACTTTGCCAGGACTAGGGGCCTGGGCTGGGCTTGGGGCCGTCGGGGACATGGGGGAGCCGGCTGGAGCCGGCTTGCTGTCCGGCGGATCGGCCCATGGTGGCGTGCGCCCGGACGGGAGAATCGGCGCCAGTGAATGGCCGCGGCCCTACCGGATGGCGAAATCCCTGCGCCGCATTGCCCTGGTGGTGGCCGTGGCAACGGCCCTCAGCAAGGTGGCCGGCCTGGTGCGGCAGACGGTGATCGCCGCTGCCTTTGGCGTCGGCATCGTCTACGACGCCTACAACTACGCCTACGTCCTGCCCGGCTTTTTGCTGGTGTTACTGGGGGGCATCAACGGCCCCTTCCATAGCGCCATGGTGAGTGTGTTGGCGCGGCGGCCCCGGGAGGAGGGGGCCCACGTGCTGGCCACGATCAACACCCTGGTGGGAGTGGGCCTGGTGGGCGTCACCCTGGTGCTGGTGGTGGCCGCCGATCCCCTGATCACCCTGGTGGGCCCCGGTCTCGATGGACCGCGCCATGCCATCGCCGTGCTCGAGCTGCGCTGGATGGCGCCGATGGCCCTGCTGGCGGGCCTAATTGGCCTCGGCTTTGGCGCCCTCAATGCCGCCGATGAGTTCTGGTTGCCCTCGGTGAGCCCCCTGCTCTCGAGCTTGGCCGTGATCGCTGGCCTGGGCCTGCTCTGGTGGCAACTCGGACCGGCGATCGCCCTACCGGAGCAGGCCGTGCTGGGCGGCGCGGTGCTGGCGGGCAGCACCCTGCTTGGGGCCCTGTTGCAATGGTTGATCCAGTTGCCCGCCCTGGCCCGCCAGGGGATGCAGCAGCTGACCCTCTCCTGGGACTGGCGCCATCCAGGCGTGCAGGAGGTGTTGAAGGTGATGGGCCCGGCCACCCTCTCCTCGGGGATGTTGCAGATCAATGTGTTCACCGATCTGTTCTTCGCCAGCGGCATCGTTGGCGCCGCGGCCGGCCTGGGCTACGCCAACCTGCTGGTGCAGACGCCCCTGGGCCTGCTCTCCAACGTGCTGCTGGTGCCGCTGCTGCCGATCTATGCCCGGCTCACGGCCCCGGGCGATAGGCCGGAGCTGGTGACCCGCATCCGCCAGGGCTTGATGACGTCCAGCGCTGCCATGCTTCCGATTGGCGCATTGATGGTGGCCCTGGCGGGTCCGATCGTTGGCCTGGTCTATGAGCGCGGCGCCTTTGATCTTCAGGCGGCCCGGCTGGTGGGCGGCCTGCTCATGGCCTATGGGGTGGGCATGCCGGCTTACCTAGGCCGCGATGTGCTCGTGAGGGTTTTCTATGCCCTCGGCGATGGCACCACCCCCTTCCGGTTCTCGATGGCCGGCATCGGCCTCAATGTGGTCTTCGATTGGACGTTGGTGGGCGGGCCGACGCCCTGGGGGCTCCAGCTGCCGGCCTTGAATTTCGGGGCGCCGGGTTTGGTGCTCGCCACTGTGGCGGTGAACGTGATCACCTGCCTGCTGCTACTGCTGGCCCTGCAGGCGCGGCTGGGGGGGTTGCCCCTGCGGCTTTGGGGCCGGGACAGCTTGCTCTTACTCGGATCAGCCCTGCTGGGCGGCCTGGTCGCCTGGGGCCTGTCCAATGCGATCGCCTGGCCGGCAGGACTGGAGGGCAAGCTGCTCAATTGTGGTCTAAGCGGGGGCCTGGGCCTGGGGGTTTACGGGCTGCTGGCCTCTGCCGCTGGGGTTCAGGAGGCGCGCCAGCTCACGGTTCAGCTCCGTCGCCAGCTGGCCCAGCGGCTCAAGCTCCGGCGCTGAACCTGCCCTGCCCGGTTCAGGAGCCCACCTGCCGCTCTTCGCGCACCTGCACCGGGATCTCCAGGTGGTTGCGGCCCAACAACTTGGGTCCTTCGATCGAGAGAATCCGCGCTTCGATGCCGAAATCCTTGAAGGCCGTTTCCAGTTCCTGGATCAGGGCCTTCTCCACCTGGGCCTCCGCATCGACCACCTTGCCGATCAGGCGGCTGCCCAGGGAGCCGATCCGCTGACGCATCACCTCGCGGGCGTTGGTGACCTCGATTACCAGCACTGGGCCACGGCAGCAGGGCAAACCCTATCGGCCTGATCAAGCCCCGGCCCCAAGCTGTCATGACCTCGGCGTTTAAACCGGCTTAGCGGCTGTAGGGCTCCAGCAGATCCTCCAGATCCTGAAGTTGGCCTGGGGGGATCAGGCGGGCCAGGGGCAGGCGGCTGCTGCCGCCACCAATGGGCACCTGCAGGGCTTCGAGGGCCTGGCGGGCACAGACCGCCGCACCCTGGTCGAGCCGGGCGGCACACTCAATCGCGAGCGGTTCGGCCAGGGCGGCATCGCCCAGGTAAAGGTGCCAGCCACCGATCTGGATGTAAAGCCGATCGGCCAGTTCGGCGGTCAGTTCGCGGATGGCTTGGGAGCTGAGGGCCATGGGTTCGCCTGCCGTAGGGGTGTGCTCAGGATGGATCCAGGGGCTCGGGGTTGGGGCGTTGCTGCAGCACAAGCAGCAGCTGCACCAGCCAGACCAGGGCCCAGGGGCCCGTGAGCCAGCCCAGCTGGGGCCAGGGATGGCGCATCCCCTGCACAAACCAGAGCCCGCTGTTCACCGCGGCAAACACGCCGCCATGGAGGCAGAGATTGACGATCCGCGCGAAGTGCTGGTAGGTCGGGTCGGTGGGACTGGCGGGGCCGTACCAGCGGATCGGCATGGGTGGATTCCGCAGACTGAAAAGGGGGTTGCCCGATTGTGGCGGTCTCCCGGGCTGGCTGGTCGAAGGCCGGCGGCGGGCAGGTTGACGGATGGGCCCCCCGTAAGCCAAGAATGGCTAGGTAGGCGCTTGTAGCTCAGCGGATTAGAGCATCTGACTACGGATCAGAGGGTCGGGAGTTCGAATCTCTCCAGGCGCGTCTTCAGTCAAAACCGTCCCTAGGGGCGGTTTTTTTTGGCTTCTCGAACAGGTGGCTGCCGCTGGCTGTCCCGTTTCTTACGATCCAACCAACCCAGCAGGCCACCCATGGCGGACTCCAACGGCGTAACCCCCCAGGGGGCCCTGGCCAGCACCGACCCCGCGATCGCGGCCCTGATCTCGCGGGAATTACTGCGGCAGCAGACCCACCTGGAGCTGATCGCCAGCGAGAACTTCACCTCCCCGGCCGTGATGGAGGCCCAGGGATCGGTGCTCACCAACAAGTACGCCGAGGGCCTGCCCCACAAGCGCTATTACGGCGGCTGCGAACACGTTGACGCGATCGAGGAGTTGGCGATCGAGCGGGCCAAGCGCCTGTTTGGCGCCGCCTGGGCCAACGTGCAGCCCCACAGCGGCGCCCAGGCCAACTTCGCCGTGTTCCTGGCCCTGCTCCAGCCCGGCGACACGATCCTGGGCATGGACCTCTCCCACGGCGGTCACCTCACCCATGGCTCGCCCGTGAATGTGTCGGGCAAGTGGTTCAAGGCCGTTCACTACGGCGTCGATCCCGAGACCCAGCAGCTGAATTTCGAGCGCATCCGCGAGCTGGCCCTTGAGCACCGCCCCAAGCTGATCATCTGCGGCTACTCGGCCTACCCCCGCACGATTGATTTCGCCGCCTTCCGGGCCATCGCCGATGAGGTGGGCGCCTACCTGCTGGCCGACATGGCCCACATCGCCGGCCTGGTGGCGGCGGGCGTGCACCCGAGCCCCTTGCCCCATTGCCATGTGGTCACTACCACCACCCACAAGACCCTGCGGGGCCCCCGCGGCGGCCTGATCCTTTGCAACGACGCCGAGTTCGGTCGCCAGTTCGACAAGGCCGTCTTCCCCGGCAACCAGGGCGGTCCCCTGGAGCACGTGATTGCGGCCAAGGCGGTGGCCTTCGGCGAAGCCCTGCAGCCCGCCTTCATCACCTACAGCCAGCAGGTGGTGGCCAATGCCCAGGCCCTGTCCAGCCGCATCCAGGAGCGGGGCATCGCCGTGGTGTCCGGCGGCACGGACAACCACATCGTGTTGCTGGATCTCCGTTCGATTGGCCTTACCGGCAAGGCGGCAGACCTGCTCGTCAGTGGCGTCAACATCACTGCCAACAAGAACACCGTGCCGTTCGACCCCGAGTCGCCCTTCGTGACCAGTGGATTACGCCTCGGTAGCGCCGCGATGACCACCCGCGGATTTGACGAGGACGCCTTTAAAGAGGTGGCCGATGTGATCGCCGATCGCCTGCTCAATCCCAGTGATGAGGCGATCGAGCAGCGCTGCCGCCAACGGGTGGCGGCCCTCTGCGAGCGCTTCCCCCTCTATGGCGGCCAACGCCAGTTGCAGCCGGCTTGAACTTGCCCGTTGCACCAGGACGTGGCTGATTAAGCTAAATAGCAAAATCCGTCTCCAGCTGGCAGTTCTCCCCATGGAGCGACCGTGACGATCACCAGCAGTCCGGTCATTGCTGCCCTGGTCACCTTTGCTAGCTCGGCCCTGGTCACCACTGGGGTGGTGCCGATCGTCCGTCGGGCCGGTTTGCGTTGGGGCCTGATTGATCGGCCCGATTCGCGCAAGCAGCACACCATCCCGATGGTGCGCCTCGGCGGCATAGGCATCGTGGCTGGCTTTGCCTTCACCCTGGCGCTGGTCTGGGCCTTGGGTTGGTTTGGCAGCCTCGAGCCCGCCAAGGACCGGCTGATCTGGACAACCCTTGAAGGTGCCCTTTTCTTTTTCTTGATCGGCCTGGCCGATGACCTGCTGGCCCTGCCGCCCCTGCCGCGGCTGGCGGGTCAGGTGGCGGTGGCGGTCTGGGCCTGGAGCCAGGGCGTGCGGATCGGCGCGATTGATTTGCCGCTCGAACTTCTGCAGATCAGTCCGGATGCGCCCCTGGTGTTGCCCGAGCCGCTCAGCTTGTTGGCCACGGTGATTTGGCTGGTGGGCATCACCAACGCCATCAATTGGCTCGATGGTCTCGATGGCTTGGCGGCCGGGGTGGCGGGCATCGCCGCCGTTGGGCTGGTGTCGGTGAGCTTCAGCCTGCACCAACCGGCCGCCGGCATCCTGGCGGCGGCCCTGGCCGGCTCCTGCTTCGGCTTCCTGCGCCACAATTTCAACCCGGCCCTGATCTTCATGGGTGACGGCGGGTCCTATTTCTTGGGTTTTGCCCTGGCGTCGATCAGCATCGTCGGCCCGGCCAAGGGTCTCACCACGGTCAGTTTGGTGTTGCCCCTGCTGATCCTTTCCTTGCCCCTGGCCGACATGTCGGCCGTGATCATGGGGCGCCTCAGCGCCGGCCGCTCCCCCTTCTATCCCGATCGCCGCCACCTGCACCACCGCCTGCTGCGGGCCGGATTCAGCCATCGCCGCACGGTGGTGCTGATTTATGCCTTCACCCAGTGGCTCGCCTCCCTGGCCCTGGTGCTGGCCAATGCCGAACTGCGGTTCCTTTGGTTGGGGCTGGCCACCTCGGTGCTGATTGCCGTGGTGGTGGCCTGTCACCGCAGCCTGGAGCGGGACCGGGCCAGTGCGCTTGAGGCTGGTGGGGCTCCAGGAGCCCCGGTTGAAGCGGCCTGCGGCTCGGTGCTGGCGGCGAGTGATTCCGGTGCCACCCGCGGCGATGCCCCCCTTGGCTGATCCAGTGCCCGAGTCTTGGCCCCAAGCGCCAGCCCCCCTGATTGGCGTAGGGGCGGAGATCCTCTGCATCGGCACCGAGTTGCTGCTGGGCACGATCACCAACGGCAATGCCCGCTGGTTGGCGGAAGAATTGGCATCCCTTGGGGTGCCCCATTTCCGCCAGGGCGTGGTCGGCGACAACCGCGAGCGCCTGATCGGCCAGCTGCGCGAGGCGGCGGGCCGCTGCCAGCTGTTGATCACCACCGGCGGCCTGGGCCCAACCCCCGATGACCTAACCACCGAGGCGATCGCCTCGGCCTTTGGCGCCCCCCTGGTGGAGCAGGCCGAGGTCTGGGCCGATATCAAGGCCAAAATGGCGGCCCGCGGCCGGGTGCCATCCCCAAGTAATCGCAAGCAGGCCTTGCTGCCGCAAGGGGCGATGCTGTTGCCCAATCCAACCGGTACCGCTCCCGGGATGATCTGGAGCCCCTCGCCCCCCGAGCCGGGGTTCCAGGTTTGCCCAGGCTTCACCGTGCTCACCTTCCCGGGGGTGCCTAGCGAGCTGCGGGCCATGTGGGCGGCCACGGCCGCGCCCTGGTTGCGCCAGGCGGGCCTGGCCCAGGGCGTGTTCGCCAGCCGCATGCTGCGTTTCTGGGGGGTGGCCGAATCGAGCCTGGCCGAATCGGTAGCCGACCTCCTGGCCCTGGAGAACCCCACCGTGGCCCCCTATGCCGGCGCCGGAGAGGTCAAGTTGCGACTCACCGCCCGGGCCGCCACGCCCGCCGCTGCCCAGGCCTTGCTGGTGCCGGTGGAGGCGGAGCTGCGCCAGCGCACCGGCTCCCATTGCTACGGCGCCGATGGCGATTCGCTCGCCTCGGTGCTGATCGATCGCCTGCGCCAACGGGGCGAAACGCTTGCTGTGGCGGAGTCCTGCACCGGCGGCGCCCTGGGGGCGGCCCTGGCGGCCGTGCCAGGGGCGTCCGATGTGTTCCTGGGGGGCGTGATTGCCTATGCCAATGCGGTGAAACAGCAGCTGTTGGCGGTGCCAGCGGACCTGCTCGAGAGCCATGGGGCCGTGAGTGATCCCGTGGCCCGCGCCATGGCCGTAGGGGTTCAGCGCTGCACTGGCGCAACCTGGACGATCGCCGTGACGGGAATTGCTGGTCCGGCGGGGGGTAGCGCCGAAAAACCAGTAGGCACGGTGTTCATGGCGGTGGCTGGGCCTGCAGCCCCTGCAACTGCTTTGGAATGCCAGTCGGGCCTGTGGCAGGCCGGCGCCACGCGGGGGCGGGCCTGGATCCAGGCGGTGGGGGCCGGCGAAGCCCTCAATTGCCTGCGCTTACGGCTCGACGCCCTAGCGGCGGTTTCCTCACCAGACGGCCAGCGGCCTCAGTTTTAGGCTGATTTTCAGATTGGGGAACGTTCTTGAGCGCCGGCACCCTTTACGACAAGGTCTGGGATCTGCACCGGGTCGCCGAGCTGCCGGGAGGCTCTACCCAGCTGTTCATCGGCCTGCATCTCATCCATGAGGTGACCACGCCCCAGGCCTTTGCTGGCCTGCGCGACCTGGGCCTCACCGTGCTCCATCCCGAGCGCACCGTGGCCACGGTCGACCACATCGTGCCCACCACCAACCAGGCGCGGCCTTTTGCCGACCCCCTGGCCGAAGCGATGCTGGAGACCCTGGAGCGCAATTGCGCTGACCATGGCATCACCCTCCATGGCCTCGGCAGTGGCCGCCAGGGGATCGTGCATGTGATCGCCCCCGAATTGGGCCTGACCCAGCCCGGCATGACCGTGGCCTGCGGCGATTCGCACACCTCCACCCACGGCGCCTTTGGCGCGATCGCCTTTGGCATCGGCACCAGCCAGGTGCGTGATGTGCTGGCCAGCCAGAGCCTGGCCATGACCAAGCTCAAGGTGCGCCGCATCTGGGTGGACGGCCAGCTGCAGCGCGGGGTCTACGCCAAGGACCTGGTGCTGCATGTGATCCGCAGCCTCGGGGTGAAGGCTGGTGTGGGCTACGCCTACGAATTTGCTGGTCCGGCCATCGACGCCCTCTCGATGGAGGAGCGCATGACCCTCTGCAACATGGCGATCGAGGGCGGCGCCCGCTGCGGCTATGTCAACCCCGACGCCACCACCTTTGCCTACCTGGAGGGCCGGCCCTATGCGCCCGCCGGACCGGCCTGGGAGCGGGCGGTGGCCTGGTGGCAAAGCCTGGCCAGCGGCGCCGCTGCGATGTTTGACGACCAGGTGGACTTTGATGCCACCACGATTGCGCCCACCATCACCTGGGGCATCACGCCGGGCCAGGGCATTGGTGTGGATGAGGCGGTGCCCAGCCTCGAGCAGACCGAGCCCGATGAGCGGCCGATCGCCGAGGAGGCCTACCGCTACATGGACCTAGCCCCGGGCACGCCGATCGCCGGGCTGGCTGTGGATGTCTGCTTCATCGGCAGCTGCACCAACGGCCGCCTCAGTGACCTCCAGGCGGCGGCGGCCGTAGCCAAGGGCCGCCAGGTGGCAGCCGGGATCACGGCCTTTGTGGTGCCGGGGTCGGAGCAGGTGGCGGCAGCTGCCGAAGCAGAAGGCCTCGATGTGATCTTTCGCGAGGCTGGCTTCCAGTGGCGCGAACCGGGCTGCTCGATGTGTTTGGCGATGAACCCGGACCGGCTCGAAGGCCGCCAGATCAGCGCCAGTTCCAGCAACCGCAACTTCAAGGGCCGCCAGGGCTCCGCCACGGGCCGCACCCTGTTGATGAGTCCGGCCATGGTGGCGGCTGCCGCCGTGACCGGCCATGTGGCTGATGTGCGCCTGCTGCTCAACCCCTGAGCGCCGCAGCGAACCGAACGCTCCGCCCATCCCTTCCAGCCCGTTCGATCCCCGATCCCGCCATGACCAGCGCTGCCCCTGCGTTCCCCCTGCCCGCTGGGCCGATCACCCAGGTCAGGGGCCGCGCCCTGGTGCTGCGCGGCGATGACATCGACACCGACCGGATCATCCCGGCCCGCTTCCTCAAGTGCGTCACCTTTGAGGGCCTTGGCCAGCAGGTGTTTGCCGACGACCGGATCGAGCTCCAGGGAGCCCATCCCTTTGACCGGCCCGACCACCAGGGGGCGCGCCTGCTGCTGGTGAACCGCAATTTCGGCTGCGGCTCCAGCCGCGAGCACGCTCCCCAAGCCCTGATGCGCTGGGGGATTCGCGCCGTGGTTGGGGAGAGTTTCGCCGAAATCTTCTACGGCAATTGCCTCGCCCTGGGCATCCCCTGCCTCACCGCTTCCCACGAGCTGCTGCTGGCGATTCAGGCGGCGGCGGCTGACCCCGCTGCCGAGTTGGAGCTGGACGTGGCCACGGCCCGCCTGCGCTCCAGCCAGCCAGAGGCCAGTTGGGAGCTGGACCTGCCCGCCGGACCGCGCCAGATGCTCAGCACCGGCCAGTGGGATGGCACCGGCCAGCTGGTGGGCAACGGCGAGGCCCTGGCGGCCACGGCCGCCCGCTTGCCCTACATGACCAATTTTGCTGGCTGATTGGCTACCTCAACCAAGCAGCTAAATCGAATCTTCATTCCATCCCCCTGATTGTCATTGGATGGCCTCAGAAGGGCCGCTCTCGGGCGCTCTGGGCCGTGCTGGGTTGGTAGGGCACAAAGGGCACGCCGGTGCCGTCGAAGTTGAAATCGTGCAGCTTGACGCGGATGCCCCCCAGCTGTTCGTAGGGGCTGTAGTAGACGCCTAGTTCATAGGAGCGCCGCTGCCAGCGCAGCTCCACGTAGGAACCGGTGACATTGCCGTAGAAAGGTGAATTGGGGTCGATATTCATGCCAATACCACCGTTAAAGACCAGCGGCCCGGCGAGTTGCTGGGTGAGGCCCACGCCGATCGTGCCCAGGTCCACGAGCTGATCAAAACTTAAGGGGCTTTGGCCCGTGCGCCGGCTGCCGCCGCCGGTAATCGTGATCTGGGTGTAATCAAGGAAGGGCTTGCTGAAATGGCCCAGGGTCAAGGTGGGGCCGCCCGAGAGGCTGTAGGAGTTCTGCACACTGCCATCGCTGTAGTTGAACAGGCTCAGTGAGAGGTTGGTGCTCAGGCTCAGTCCCGGCACGATCGGCACCGGTGAATAGGGATAGGTGCTGGCCAGGCTCGGGTCAAGCGGTTGGCCAGTCCAGATCGGAAGTGAACTGTTGAGCGAGGCGAACAGGCTGCTGCGTGAAAAAATGCCGGTGGTGGTGCTCTGGTACAGATTTCCCTGGAAGGTGCCGTAGCCGATGCGGGCGTAATAGCTGTTGCTGATTGAGCCCAGGTTGGGCAGGGTCTTGGTCTGCTCCAACGAGACGCCAATCGCCGAATAGATGTCCTGTTCGCCCAGGGAGCCGTTCCAGATGCGGTAGCGATAGGCGCCAAAAAAGCGCGAAGTGATCTCGCCCAGCAGGGGCAGGGAAATGGGGCGGTTCAGTTCCCCCCAGCTGCGGGTGCCGTTGGCGAAGTTGCTGGGATCGAGGGTGGAGGCGTTGAGGGTGATATCGCTGTTGAAACCAAGCAGGGGGCCCCGCAGCCGGGCCACCACGCCAAACAAATCGCCAATCTGGGTGGGCTGGCTGCTGGGGGCATTGCCCGCCGGCTGGCCCGGCAGCACGTAGCTGGTGGTGCTGCCATTGAGGGCCCGTTGCGCCATGAACTGGGGCTGGAGTTCGAGTAGGGCGCTTGCCCCCAGTTTGATCGGCTTGAGTTTGTTGCCGATGTAGAAGCCATCGCGATCGGTGCCATCGCTGGCGAGAACCCAGCGGTTGTCCACGTCCTTTTTCTTCCTCAAAACCAGGTTGTTTTGTAGGGGTATGGGCAGGCGATCTTCCAGGATCAGCCGGTTGCGCTTGGCCTGGATCACCGTGTCGCCATTGGCGCGCAGACGCGCCTCGACACCTTCGGCATCCACCCAGGACTGGGCTGGCGTAAACGGATCGTTGCTGAAGGCGACCCGATCGCCGCGCCAGCCTTCCGGGCTAAGGGTCAAGGTGGCGGCCTGGAAGCGCCAGCGGCTCACCGTGCCGGCCACGAGCTGGCTGTTGGCCGTGGTGCGGATCGATAGGATCTGGGCTGGCCTGATCCCGCCGTAGGTATTGACCTCGGTGGGGGTGGAGAACGGGCCGGTGACCCCGGCCCGTTGCTGGGCCGAGAGGCTGCCGCGGTAATTCAGGGCCGTGATGCGTTGTTCAACGCTGGCATCGATGGCCTGCTGCCGCAGGGTTTCGGCCTGGGCCGGGGCCCCTAGCGGTGTGGCACGGTCGCTGGGTTGGGGCGCAGGCGCGGGGGCCAGGCCCTGGCCGGGCGGCCCCATGGCCACATCATTGAGAATCTCGCCCAAGGGCTTGGGCCGGACCCGGTTGCCCCGGCCCGGATCGTCGCAGCCCAGGGGGGGCGCGATCGCCAGCGTTTGGCGAGAAGCAGGGGAAGAGCCAAAGCGATAGCGCAGGCCGATCAGATAGGCGTTGCTGCCCTCTGACACGCCGCCATAGGTGCCGAAGGCGCCGGAGCGGTGGTGCACCCGGCCCACCAAAGACCATTGGGGCGCCACCAGGGCCTCGATTTCAAAGCCCAGGTAGTTGAGAAACTGGCTGTAGTTCTGGCGGAAGGTTTTTTCATAGTTGCTGGGCGCGCTCAGCCAGCTCACCCCCTGGACAAACCCCAGGCTCAGCCAGGGTTGCACCCAGAGGCGCACCCCCAGGCCCGTGGTGAGTTCGCCGAAGGCCTGGGCAGGGGAATTGGCGTATTTGACGTTTTGGTTGAATTCGCCACCCGCCTGCACCGAGGCGCCATGGCCTAACAGGTTGCTGTCCCATTCCAGGGCCACGGGGCCGGCATCGATCAGGCGCTTGTTAAAGCCGAGGCCCAATTCGTATTCGGGCCGCAGTCGCCCCTTGAATTGGAACGTTTCGCCGAAGTTGGAATCGATGCTTTGGCCGCCCCAGAGGGTCACGGCAAGGGGGTAGGGGTGCCAGTTGGGGATCGGCGGCAGCAGCAGTGGGCAGGCCATGGACTGGGCTTGGGGTGCCAGGGCCACGGGCGGCACGCGCCAGTCGCTGGTCGCCAGGGGGCGGACCGTGGCGGCAACGCTGCGGTAACTCTCAATCTCAGTAGCGGGGTTCAGTCCATCAGGGGCCAAGGGTTGCCTGCCTAGGGCCTGGAGGACCTGGGCCCCGGGTGCCGGGCTGCCATCGGCCACGGCAAAGCTGGCCGGGCCGACCAGCAGCGGATCCGGATTCTCCCAGTAGCTGAGTGGCAGCAGGGCCCCACTGGGCTGGCGCGCCAGGTCGAAGTCGGACTCGGCGGTTTCGAGGTCGAGGACGCCATAGACATCCTCCAGCTCCCCTTGGGCCTGGATCAGGTTGAAGCGCAGGCGGCTGGCCTGCAGATATTCATGGCCCCGCTGGAAGCGCACGCTGCCGCTGGCATAGACCGTGCGGCTTGTGGGGTCGAATTCGAGCCGATCGGCCAGCAGGCGACCACCATTGAGCAGGGCCTTGACCTGGCCCGTTGCAACAAATCGGTTGCGCAGCAGGTCGAAGCCTTGCTGGTCGGCCTGCAAGTCCAGTTCTAGGGGCGGGGCCTGCTCGGGGCTTGCTTGGGTGAGCGGGCGGCCAGGCTGGTCGGCCGGTTCTGCTGTCGGCTGGGCTTGCTTGACGGCTGGGGTTGGGACCGGACCTGACTGGGTCAGGGGCTGGCTCTGAGCTCCTACTGGGGTCAGGGCCACCAGCAGTGCCGATCCCATCGCCGCAAATGTCCAACAAGACAGGGTGGGCGAGGGCACCGACAATGCGGGAACGGCGCCGATCCTGCCATGGGGTCTGGGTCAGATCCAGGTGGCTAGGACCGGTTTGTGGTTCCGGTCGGGCTTTTAGTCTTCAAGGTCCTTGCGGCTGGGGGTGCGGGTGGGATCGCTGGCTAGGAAGCCGAAAACGAAGATCCCGATAAAGAAGAAAACGACTGAATAAACCGAGATCTTGAGGGCGAGCATGGTCCGTCCGGCGGGTGACAGGGAGTGACAGGCGCCAGGTGGGCCCTGGGACGACCCTGCGGCAGCGGCATCATCCTATGGGGCACAGATGGCGTTGATCGATGCCAGAGGGCCTGGAGGGGGTGGTTCGCCCCTGGATTGAAACGTTTCAGTCACGGACGGGCCGCGATCTGCAGGCCCGCTGGCGGGCCGTAGGCCCGGGAGGAGATCTGGCGCCGGCGATCGAAAACCCTTGGGCCGCCAGCCAGCGGCCCGATTGGTTTGCCCGGGGCCTGCTGAGCTGGCCCCGGGGCGGCCAGTGGTTCCACTTGAGCCTGCGGCTGGAGTGCCCGCCCGATTGGCGGCAGCTGGTCCCCAAGGGGGCCAACCAGGAGGGGGCGCCCCGGGCGCGGTTGGTGCTGCGCTGGTGGGCCGAGGACGTGCTGCTGCAGGTCGATGGCCAGGCGGTCCATCGCGGCGACCTCTTCGATTCCGCCTGCCGCTGGCTGCTGCCCGAGCGCTGGTGGCGGGGTGAACCCCTCGACCTCAGCCTCGCCCTGCGCAGCCCCCGCCACGACGACGGCGCTCTGGTGGAGAGCCGGTTGGACCTGGAGCCCGCCGACCGCAGCGATCCCGCCGGGTTGCTGGCCGGTACGGCCCTGGAGCTCGTGGCCCTGAGGGCGGCCAGGGGCCAGGACCTGGTTGCGGCGGCCTCGCTGCAGGCGGCCCTGGCCGGCGCCGATCCCCAGGCGCCTGCTGCGCCAGGGCGGCTCGGCGCGGCCCTTCAGGCCGTCCAGCCCCAGCAGCGCCAGGGCCAGGGCGGCTTTCACCTGCTGGGCCACGCCCACCTCGATCTGGCCTGGCTCTGGCCAGTGGCGGACACCTGGCGGGCGGCGGAACGCACCTTCGAGTCGGTGCTCGCTCTGATGGAGCGCCACCCCCAGCTCCATTTCGGCCACTCGACCCCGGCCCTCTACGCCTGGATCGCCCAGCACCGGCCGGCCCTGTTTGCCCGCATCCGCCAGGCCATGGCCTCGGGCCGCTGGGAGCCGATCAATGGCCCCTGGGTTGAATGCGATTGCGTGTTGCTCGCCACGGCCTCGCTGTTGCGCCAGTTCCAGCTGGGCCAGGCCTACAGCCGCGCCACGTTCCCCGAATGGGAGCACGAGCTTTGCTGGCTGCCCGACAGCTTTGGCTTTAGTGCCGGCCTGCCCGCCGTGGCCCGGGCCACCGGCGTGCGCTGGTTTTGCACCCACAAGCTGGCCTGGAACGCCACCAACCCCTTCCCCCATCGCCTCTTCCGCTGGCGCAGCCGCTGCGGCGCGGAGGTGCTGGCCTTGACCACGGCGCCGATCGGCACCGGCGGCGACCCGGTGGCGATGGAGCGCTATCGGCTCGAGTGGCAGGCCAGCACGGGTCTGGATCGGGCCCTCTGGCTCCCGGGCGTGGGCGACCACGGCGGTGGCCCCACCGCCGAGATGCTCGAGCAGCTGGAGCTCTGGCAGGACCAGCCCCAGGCCAGGCCCCAGCGCCACGGCACCCTGCGCCAGTACCTGGCCGAGCTGGAGCCCCTGGCAGCGACGCTGCCGGTGTGGCGCGATGAGCTCTACCTGGAGTTGCACCGCGGCTGCGCCACCAGCCGCCCGGATCAAAAGCGCCATAACCGCAGCCTGGAAAGGCTCCTGCGCGAGGCCGACATCGCCCGGGCCCTGCGGGCCAGCCAGGCTGGTGCAGTGCTCAGGGAGCCGCCCCCAGACTGGCGGCCCCTGCTGTTCCAACAGTTCCACGACATCCTGCCGGGCACCTCAATTCCGGAGGTGTTCGAGCAGGCCGAACCCCAATGGCGTGCGGCCCGCCGGGCGGCCTCCCGGGGCCGGGATCGGGACCTGTTGGCCTGGCTTGGGGCCGCCGCTGGCTCCCGAACGCCGGCTCCTGGGCCGGATCAGGGGCCCGAGCCCTGGGCCCTGGTCCAGCTCCAGCCCCTGGCGGCGGCCCCTTTGACCCTGCGCCTGCCTACCGGCCAATGGACCCTGGCAGGCCAGCGCCTGTTGGGCCAGCCGGCCCCGGGGGGCGGCCAATGGCTGCAAGTGCCCCTGCCCGCCGGGATCAGCCACCTGCCCTTGCAGCGGCAGCTCCTGCCAGCTGCCGCTGCAAGGGTTGCCCAGGCTGGATCGTCCCCCATGCCCGTGCAGCACCCGGTGAGCCTGGTGGCGGAGCCCGCAGCGGTGGCCGACGATCTCGAGGGTGGGGCCGTTGCCCAGGGTGGCCGCTGGCGCCTCAGCAATGGCTTGGTGACCGCCCTGGTGGGGCCCGCTGGCGTGGAGCAGCTTTGGGGGATCGATGGTCTAGCCCATTTGGCGGCGCCCCTGCAGTGGTGCCGTTGGGCCGACCGGGGCGAGTTCTGGGATGCCTGGGACCTGGCCGCCAACTACCGCAGCCAGCCCTTGCCCCTGCGCTGGGATGGGACGCCTGAGCTGGCTGAAACCGGCCCCCTCTGCGGACGGCTCGTTTGGCGGGGACTGTGTGGGTGCTCGCCGTTGCGCCTCGATGTGGTGCTCAGAGCTGCCAGCCCCTACCTGGAACTCACCCTGGCGGTGGATTGGCGCCAGGTGCATGAACTGTTGCGCCTCGAGCTGCCCTTGGCCCAGCCGGCGCTGCGCCTGGCCGCTGACACCAGCGGCGGCGTGATCGAGCGGCCGGCGGAGGCTGTCACGGCCCGGGAGCGCAGCCGTTGGGAGGTGCCGGTGATCAGCTGGCTGGCGGCCGAGGCGGCCGGTTCGGGCCTGGCGGTGCTGCTGGATGGGCCCCAGGGGGTGTCCGGTACGCCGCAGCGTCTAGGGGTGTCGCTGCTGCGGGCACCCACCTGGCCCGATCCCGGCGCCGACAACGGACCCCAGCGCCTGCGCCTGGCCCTGATGCCCTGTGCGGGGGGCTGGCGCCAGGCCGGTGCGGCCGAGCAGGCCGTGCGCTTCCGTGAACCGCCGTGGCTGCGGCCCCTGGGCCCGGGCGGCGCCCAAGTGTTTCAGGCTGGTTCCGAGTTGGCAGGCGAGGGGCCGCTCCAGTCGCCGCCAGGACCGACCCTGGGCCTGGGCGCTCCCCACCTGCGCCTGATCGGCCTGCGCTGCTTGCCTTTCCAAGGCGGCAAACAGGTCCTGGCCGCTGCTTTGCCGGCTGATTCAGCCGAATTGGCGCTGACCGTTCAAAACCTCAGCCCCCTGCGCCAGAGGTTGGACCTGGGCCCCGGCTGGCAGCTGCTGGGCCGGATCGATGGTCTTGATCAGCCACTCCCCCCGGCGCCCGAAGTCTTGGATCGGCTGGCCGAGATGGCGGTTGTGCGGCCTTGGCAACTGGCCAGCTATCGGATCAGGCGCCGGGCCTGAGGGCTTCGACCGGGCCTAGCCCTCGGGAGCGCTGATCGCTTGGTGGGGTTGACCCCCAGGCTTGGGCTCAATCCTCGTGCTCGTCGAAGGGATCGGTGAGTTGCTTGGAAGGGGGCCCAAAGGCCGTGTAAATGCCGAACCCGGTGAGCGACAGCAGCACCGCCAGCACGGTCAGGGCCACGGAGAGGGCGGGAGATGAGGTGCTTTCCATGGGCGCTGGGGCTGGGGTGGTGGCGAAGCCGGCCGGAAGGGGCGTTCGGGGCCCGCTTCCATCACAACTCTCGACAGCTGGGCTCGGTTGGGGCCGCAGCACCCTTAAAGTAACCAGACTGATCCCATGCCAGAGAGGAGCGAGACGTCATGGCCCAACGCACCCGCCTTGGAGACCTTTTGCGTCCCCTCAATTCTGAATACGGCAAGGTTGTGCCGGGTTGGGGAACCACTCCGGTCATGGGAGTTTTTATGGTTCTCTTCCTTGTCTTCCTGCTGGTGATTCTGCAGCTCTATAACAAGTCGCTGCTTCTCGACGGCATCACCGTCAACTGGAACGGCGCCGGCTGAGTGCTGGCCCCCTAAATCGGTCCCTAATCCGGATGCCATGCCCGCCTAGACCTTTGGTTGTTTGACCAATGGCCTGGGCGGGTTAATGCTGGATCCACCCATCGGTGCTTTGAAACGATGAATATCTTTGGAATCGGCCTGCCGGAAATGGCCGTGATCGCGGCCATCGGCCTGCTCGTATTTGGCCCCAAGCGCTTGCCAGAGCTGGGCAAGACCCTGGGCAAGACCCTCAAGGGCTTCCAGTCCGCCTCCAGCCAGTTCGAGCAGGAATTCCGCAAGGCGGTGGACACCGTTTCCAATGACACGGTCTCCGTGGCCGCTGTTTCCCCTGAAGAGGTTTCCTCGGCAGCCGTTTCCCCGGCAGCCGTGTCAACCGAACCTCTGGCTGCCAGCCAGGTGAGTTCAGCGGGCCATGGGGTTTCGGACCTGGTCACCGAAAAGCCCGCCGCGGCCCCAGCCTCGCCGGTGGCTTCGAGCGCTAGCGATAGTCCAACGCCCTAGTCCAGCGCCCTAGTTCAGCGGCCTAGTCCAGTGGCGACGCTGGTTTTGCAGCTGGCGGCGGCGCAATCACTGGGGCGGCCATGCCCCTGGTGTTCCGGTGAGTCAGCCCCTGTTCGGGATCCGGCCCCCTGTTGTTGATCGTTTTTGCTTGCCCGATGATAGCCTCGCCCGCCGGGTCCCTGCAGTTGCTGGTCGGCCTGGGCAACCCCGGCGACAAGTACGCCGGGACCCGCCATAACGTCGGTTTCATGGCCCTGGAGCGGCTGGCGGCCGCCGCTGGGGTGCTGTTCAAACACCAGGCCAAGGTGCATGGCCTCTTCTGTGAAGTCGGGCAGGGGGCCAGCCGGCTGCGGTTGCTGATGCCCCAGACCTTCATGAACGACAGCGGTCGCTCGATCCGGGCCGCCCTCGATTGGTACGGTTTGGCGCCAGGCCAGCTGCTGCTGCTGGTCGATGACATGGACCTGCCCCTGGGCCGGTTGCGGCTGCGCGCCTCTGGCGGTGCCGGTGGTCACAACGGTCTGCGCAGCACGATCGACCACCTGGGGGGCCAGGACTTTGCCCGGCTGCGCATCGGCATCGGCGCCCCCTCGGCGAATCCGGTGGAGCGTAAGGAGCGCACCATTTCCCATGTGCTCGGCCGCTTCCAGGCTGCGGAGCAGCCGATTCTGGCTGAGGTGCTGGCTGAGGTGATCTCCGGGATTGACCTGATTCATCGCCTCGGCCTGGAGAGGGCCGCCAACCGGCTGAACAGTTTTGGGGCCCCCTCTGCCGCCAAACTGGTTGATGCTGGCGCTCTGGCCAAACCCCAAGCCAGTTCTGCAGCCAGTTCGCCCGCCCCGAGCCGCCCGTCCCCTTGAGTCGCCTGCCTACTACCACCGCCCAGCTGCGGGTGCTGCACCAGAGCTTCAGCAGCAAGCTGCTGGAAGGGGAGGTGGCCGCCGGTAGCTTCCGCTGGACCTTCCGCTGGGCCTTCGATCGCGGCGAACTGACGGTGGAGCCCTCCCTGGGCCGGGCCCTGATCCAGGACGCCCTGCTGCGCTTCCTGCTCAAGGCCGATTACCAGCTCGAGCCTGGCGGCGACTACGTCTTCACCGTTCGCGCCAAGGTTTAGGCACCAGGCCCTGCGCTTGCCAGCCAAGACGACGTCAGGCCTGGCTCCAGGGCGTGTCGCTTTGGCCCTGGGCCAGCCGGCGGGGGACAGTGCGGCCCAGGTGCCGTTCCAGCAGGAGCTGGGCGACCACGTCATCCCAGTCCCGGGGCGGTTGGCGCAGGCCCCTGGGCAGCAGGCGTCGCCAGCCCTGGGTAGGTTCCAGCTGCCAGTAGCGCTGTCGCGCCGCCAGGGTGGTGCCCGCTTCCGGCACCACAATCAGCGGTGCGATCGGGGTGAGCCATTGGCGCCAGGGGCCACTGCCGGTGCCGTTGCCAAGGAGAACGGCCACCAGGGGGGAGTTCTGCTCCTGCCACTGGCGCAGCTGGGCCAGGGCCCGCTGCGGCGGCAGCACGGCGGCATACAGGATCGCTCTGGCCTGGTCGTCGCTGATAACGAGGCCACATTTGCTGCGGCCCGGATCGATCGCCGCCAGGGGACCGGAGGGTGGTGAGCTGGCCCCAACCCCTGGGGCCTCGCTCCTGGCCTGGGCCCTGGCTTTGCCCAGGTGCTTTGGGGCTTGGCCGTCTGGGCCGCTCAAGGCTGGTTGCGGCCGGCCCCTGCAGCGGCCTGGCCATTGCCAGGCGCTGGCTGCCAGCGAATGTCCACGACCAGGGGATCGGCAATGTCGCTATCCCTTTGGGAGAAGGATTCAAGCCGCAACGTTTGGCCGCTAGGCCGCTCACTGAAAAGTTTGATCAGCCGGGGCAAGCTGCCAAGGTCGTAGTCCACTTGAACCGCGAGGGACCCCTGGCTTTGGGCCCGGGAAAATGTGGAGACCAGGAGCTGGGTGAGCCTGTTCTGAACCTCCTGGGGACTACGTTCATCGGCCCCGAGTATGGCGCTGGCCATCTGTTCGCCCTGACGCACGACCAGACGGTTGGCTCGCACATCCACGAAGGCGCGTACATAGTTTTCGCCCAGCAGCACGTTGCCGGCAGAAAGGATGCTCACCACCCAGGATCCTGGCTTGGTGATGGCATTTTCCAGCTTGCTGATGTCACTAGGGCGCACCTGAAGCATCTCTCGCTTCGGGCTCTGGCCAGGCAAGACCAAGATCGAGGCCACCTCATTGGCTTTATTCAGCAGGGCCTGGATCACCTCCCTGCTTTGGGAAGGGTTTTGCAACGTCACCTTGTCGATCCAAAGGGGCTGGCCACTTCTGATCGCTACATCGCCTCGGCGCAGGGCCCAAAGGGTGGTTTCCTGTTCCTTGAGTTGCTTCCGCGCCGCAACGATCCGACCCTTCACCTGAGCGAGTTCCTGCTGGTTGCGCTGGATGTCGGCGTCCTTGGCGCGGATGTCGCGGTTGAGCTGGTCCCGTTGCTGTTCGAGGGCCAGGCGCTGCTGCATCAGCGGACCCAGGGCGGCCCTTAGGGAGCGGGCCTGGCGTTTGGCTTCGGCCAGGAGTTGGCGCGCCTGTTTGCGACCCTTCTCCGCCTGCAGCAGGTCGCTGTGGCTGCGCTTGAGCTCCGCCTGGCTGCGGCTCAAGCTCGTGCGGCTGTCGCGCAGGCGATGCTCGATGCGATCGAGCTCGAACAGGCCCACCCGCAGCTGCTGGCTCACCAGCAACATCAGCCCCAGGGATAGGGCGCTGATCAGGCTGCCGGTCAACACCGTGATCAACACGGCCGTTTTGCGGGGCCGCAGGTTGAACAGGCTCAGCCGCGACTTGCCGACCAGGCTGCCGAGCCGGTCGCCCAGGGTGGAGAGCACACCACCGAGCACCAGCAACGCCAGGATCAGGAGCCAGCCAGTCACGGGAGGGGGCGGGGAGAGCCAGTATCAACCGCCGGGGGCGGGGCGGCGCTGAATCGGGTCACGCCTAGCTGAAATCTGGCGATGACGGCCATCGATCAGCCGAGGGATCAGCCGAGGGATTTGCAGAGAGATCAGCCCTGGGATCAACTGAACCGTTTGGCTAGCGCCAGAGGGTCAAATACGGTGATTTTCTTGCGGTCGATCTGGACCAGGCCGGCATTGCGCAGGTCGCCGAGCAGGCGGGTGATCGTCACCCGGGTGGAGCCTATCGCCTCAGCGATCGCCTGGTGGGAGAGGCGCAGGTCGATGGTGATGCCTTCACCGCCGGGCACGCCGAAGTCGCGGCAGAGCACCAGCAGGAAGCTCACCAGCCGGGAGGACATATCCCGGTGGGTGAGGGTTTCGATCATGGTTTCGGTTTGGAGGATGCGGGAGGACAGGCCCTGCAGCATCAGCAGCCCCACGGCGGCGTCCTGTTCGATTGCCCGTTTGACCGAGGTCGCTGGGGCCGTGACCATCTCCACCCGGGTGAAGGCCACAGCGTGATAAAAGCGGTCTGAGCGCTGGCCAGTGAGCAGGGACAGCACCCCGAACAGGCTGTTTTCGCGCAGCAGGGCCACGGTGATTTCCTCGCCTGATTCATACACCCGCGACAGGCGCACGGCGCCACGCCGCAGCAGGTAAACCTTTTCGGCGGGATCGCCTGGAAAGAAGATCGTTTTGCCCCTCTCCACCGTTTCGATGGTGCTGCCAGCTAGGCCGCGCATGACCTCTAGCAGGTTGGCGCTGGTCGCCGGCGCGGCCAGCGCTGCGGTCGGTAGGGACTGGCCCCCAGACGCAGGGCCGGAATAGCGGCTGAAGCCGGCGTTGGCGCCAACCATTCCTACGGTTCTAGATGGGGCGACCCTAAAGATCGCCCAGGGCCCGCCTTGTAGCCATCGACACCAATGACACGCCGGCGCTGACGTTGCGCTGCGCTCCCATCGCCGCGGCGACCTGCTCGGCCGGCGTTCGGCTGGCCTGGTCCAGCTTCTGGCCCAGCGAAGGCCAGGATCCGGTCCAGAGCTGAAGAAGCAGTGGTGCAAATGTTCGCACTACCGGTAGCGGTTGCGGCTTGTTTCGCGGCCCGCCGCCGCTACATTCGGTTGCCACCTCCGGTGCGCCGGTCTCAGGGATTGATCTCCTACCAGTTGCTCACCAGTCCCTTTCTCGACGACCAGTCGATCGCCTGCCGATTGGTGCCAAATCGCCCAGTCCCGAATCCGTTGAAAACAAGCCAGTTGATGGACGGCCCACCCAAGCCAGATCGTTCGCTTAAGCCAGGCTTCGGGCCTAGGCGGCTCCAGGCCGTTTGGCTGGAGGCTGGGTCCCGGCGGCCTGCCGCTTGGCTGGCTGGCCAGTCCAGGGGGGGACAGCCATGACGGCCAGCCTGATCCAGCACCAACCGCGGCGGGAACCGGGCCGCTCCATCGGCCCGGCGGGGCGTCCCCAGGCGGCAGCCCGGTCCAGCACCAGCCACAGCCGGCGTTTGGTGGCCCAACAGGAGGGCCTGATCCAGATCCACACGGCCCCCTTCCGGGGCAGCTTCGGTGGCGTGTTCAGCCAGGCCCTGCGCAGTGCCGGCCTGGGCAGTCGGGTGCTGATCACCCAGTTCCTCAAGGGTGGGGTCGATCAGGGTCTCGAGGCCAGCCTCTGGCTTTGCGGCCGCCTGCAGTGGCTGCGTCCCGCCGTGGCCGGTTGCCTGTCGGATCCCTGCGCCCCGGCTGATGCCTGGGCCACGGGGCCCTCGGGGGGCTCAGCGGACCCAGCTGCTGGTCCCAGGGGCCAGGCTGCATCCCCGTTGGCCACCGCCAGAGATACCGACCGGGAGGCGGTGGAAGCGGTCTGGGCCTACAGCCGCGACCAGCTGCTGGGCGGCCAGCTCGACCAGCTAGTGCTGGATGAACTGGGCCTGGCCGTGGACCTGGGCTACCTCTGCGCCGCCGAGGTGACGGCCACCCTGGAGCGCCGCCCCAGCCATGTGGATGTGATCCTTACCGGCCCGGCCATGCCGGCGGCCCTGATGGCCATGGCCGACCAGGTGACCCAATTGCGCCGCGGCTTCTAGCCTGCCCTCACCAGCCCCTGCGGCAGTCCCATGCTCAAGAACGACCGCTGGATCAATGCCCAGGCTGCGGAGGGGATGCTCGAACCCTTCCAGCCCAAGCTGGTGCGCCATCTGGACCCCGACCAGGGCACTTCACCGGTGCTCAGTTTCGGCTGCAGTTCCTACGGCTACGACCTACGCCTGTCGGCTAAGGAGTTTCTGATCTTTCGCCACGTGCCGGGCACGGTGATGAATCCGAAGCGCTTCAACCCGGCCAACCTGGAGCCGGCCCCCCTGCATGGGGACGGGGATGGCGCCTATTTCATCCTGCCCGCCCATTCCTATGGCCTGGGTGTGGCCCTGGAGCGCATGCGGGTGCCGGCCAACATCACCGTGATCTGCCTGGGCAAGAGCACCTATGCCCGGCTGGGCATCATCGTCAACACCACGCCGGCCGAGGCCAGCTGGGAGGGCCATCTGACCCTGGAATTCAGCAATTCCTCCGGCGCCGATTGCCGTATCTATGCCAATGAAGGCATCTGTCAGCTGCTCTTCTTTGAGGGGGATCCCTGCGAAACCACCTACAGCGATCGCAAGGGTAAATATCAAGATCAGGCCGAACGGGTCACCTTGGCGAGGGTCTGACGCCCACCCGCTGGACATGGCAGCGCCTTCAGGGAAAGCCTGCGGAACCCAGGCATTGGGCCGACCAGCCCATGGGAGCGAGGCTTCTGCTTGTAGACCACTCCTCGCCTAGGGGCCTGCTTAGCTCCAGCGGCGCGGCCACCAGCTCCACAGCACCAGTTCCACCACGGCCCACAGCAACACCAGGCCCACCAGCCAGCCTGGCAGCAGCACCAGGGGCCACCAAGGGCGCAGCAGCAGCAGGCCGGCCGTGGCTAGGGCTGTTAGGGCCCGGCGTCGCTGGCGCCAGCCCGGCAGGCTGGTGAGGGAAGGCGGCAGCGTCGGGCGCCGCAGCTGGGGCAGAGCCATGGCGGTGGGGAGGATCGGTTGGGGGAGAAGCATCCCCACAATGGCAACAGCCATGTTCCGGCCCTTGTTGCCCCAGCTCCCGTCGTCCCAGGCCCCGTCTGCGAAAGGCCTGCGCCTGCTGCTTGGCACCTGCTTGGGCACGGCCCTGGCCCTGCTGGCCGGCAGGGCCCTGGTACTCCAGCTCACGCCGACACCGACGCCGGACACGCCGCTCTCCAGCCTGCGGGCCTGGCGGCTGCTCAGCCCCGATCCGGCCCTGCGCCGCGAGGTCAGCCTGCTGCTTGCCAGCCGGGAGCCCACCGGCAGCGCCAGGCAACGCCAGGGGCTCTGGGGCCAGGGCTGGGGCCGCGACCCCCTGGCTGCCCTGGCCCTGAAACGGGCCGGCCAGGCGGCCGAGGCCGCCGGCCAGGACGACCAGGCCCTGAACCTCTGGCAAAGCCTTTGGCAGCGCTTTCCCGGGAGTCCGGCCAGCGCCGATGCCCTCTACAGCCTCGGCCGCCAGCAACCCCGCTGGCACCAGCTGCTGCTGCGGCGTTTCCCAGCCCATCCAGCGGCCCTGGCGGCGGCCCTCGAGCTGGGCCGCTCCCCCGCTAGCCGGCTAGCGGCCAGCCTGCATCTGGCCCGTTGGGGCCCCCGCTGGCCTGGGGCCGAGGTCCTGCTGGTGCAAGCCTGCCGAGGACGCGATGGGGCCGTGCAGCCCCAGCAACGGCGCCAGCTTGCCCTGGGCCTGGCCCAGTTAGGCCGCGGCCAGACCGCCCTGGACTGCCTCAGGGGCCTTTCGGGGGATCCGGCGCTGGAGTTGGCCCTGGGCCAGTCCTTACTCAAGGGCGATATCCGCCAGCAGGGGCTGGCGGATCGTCGGCTGCTGGCCCTGGCCCAGCGCTGGCCCACCACGGCCGCCGCCCGGGAGGCCAGTGCCCTGCTCAGCCAGCGGGAGGGAGCGGAGACCAGGGCCTGGTTGGTTCAGTTGCCCGCTCCCCTGCAGGACAGCGCCGCCGTGCAGGCCCGGCTGGCCCTCGATGGCCAGCGCCCCTGGCAAGGGGTGCTGAAGCGTTGGCCCCAGGATCCGGCCAGCTGGGAGCTTCAGTGGCAACTGACCCGCCAGGCCCTAGTGCAGCAGCGTTGGGGCGAGGCCGCCTTGATCCTCCAGGCCCTTGCCCCCGATCAATTGGCCCCGCCCCTGGCCGCCCGCCAGCTCTTTTGGATGGGCTATTGCCAATGGCGGCTGGGCGATGGCGCTCGCGCCCAGCGCCTCTGGCGTCAGGTGTTGGTCCTGGCGCCTGGCGGCTACTACAGCTGGCGGGCCCGCCTCCAACTAGGAGAGAACGAGCCTGACCTGTTGCGCCCCCCTGGGGCGCCGGCGGCTCCCATGGCCCGACCCCCCTGGCAGCCCCTGGCTAGTGGTGATGCGGGCCTAGATCGGCTCTGGCGCCTCAACCAGCCCTTGGAGGCCTGGGAAAGCTGGCGCTTCTGGCGGGGCGGCCGGCCGCCCCAAGTCGCCTCGGACCTGCGGCTGGAGGGCCGGCTGCGCATTGGGGTGGGCGACGACTGGATCGGCCTGGGCCAATTGGAGCAGGCCAGCCTGCGGCTTCCCCAGGGCAGCTGCCAGCAACAGGCCGACCTGGACCGGCAGCTGAATCCCCTTCGCTACGGCGAGTTCTTTGGCGAGGCGGCGGCGGCGGCCGGCCTAGATCCGGCCCTGCTTCAGGCTGTAGCCCGCCAGGAATCCCGGTTTACGGCTGGGGTTGAGTCGCCGGCGGGGGCGCTGGGGCTGATGCAGCTGATGCCCGACACCGCAAATGAGCTGGCGGGCCGGCGGCTGGAGGCGGCCAGCCTTACGGATCCGGCCCTCAACAGCCGCCTCGGCGCCCGCTACCTGCGCCAGCTCCTGGAGCAATGGCAGGGCAATCCGGTGTTGGCTGTGGCCAGCTACAACGCTGGTCCTGGGGCCGTTGCCCACTGGCTCAAGGCCGGTCTCGGTAGCGACAGCCCGAAACCAGCCAGCGGCGCGATCAGTCTGGAGCGGGATCCTGAGCTGTGGATCGAGGCGATTCCCTACCCGGAAACCCGGCTGTACACCAAGAAGGTGCTCGGCAACCTCTGGAGCTACCGGCGCCTGAATCAGAGAGCCGATTCAGGCTGTTAGCCGGAGCCCTGCATGCGGCTGAAACCGGACCGCTCCAGCGGCCGCTCAGGGCTGGAACGGGGCCAGGCCGGACCGATGGAACTGATGGCCCATCCAGACCCCTATCAGAAGCAGGGCGCTGAGGCCCGTTGCTACCCCAATCGGGTTCATCGGCAGGCGCAGGCGGATCAGATCCAGCCGGGCCAGCAACACGGCGGCGCCGAGCAGCAAGACATCGGTGAGCACATTGAGATGCATTAGGTACACCCCGCCGGTGATCACCAGAAACAGGGTCGTGACCAGGGTGAGCACCTTGCTGCGGGCCATGAAGAAGGAAATTTCCCTCAATAAAAGGTCTGGCACCGTGCAGACAACAACCACCGCCACGGCCTGGAGGCACTCCAGGGGCATGATCAGGTCCTGGAGCCAGTTGACGTGTTGGCCGTTGCCCGTCAGCCAGGGCAGCGCCACGGTTTGCGCAGCCAGGCTGGACCAGTTCGAGCCTAGATAGGCGCTCACCAGCAGCAGCACCAGCAGCATTGGCGCCCGGAACGGCAACAGCAACAGTCGCAGAATTGGCATTCAGGGTCCCCTCAGCTCCAGGGCAATGGCCCCCAGGGGACAACTGGGGATGCACTGCTCACAGACCAGGCAGCGTTGCGCATCGAAGTGCAGCTGCCAAGTAGGAGCCTGGCTGGCCAGGGCGCCACTGGGGCAGAGGCTGGAACAAATGCCACAGTCCACGCACACATCCGGGTTGATCGTGATCTGGCCTGGGGTGAGGTTGATGCCCAGGCCCTGGGCCATTAGCCACTGCTCGGCAGCGGCTAGGTCGTCGATGTCGCCGGAGAGCTCCACCACCATGGTGCCGCTCTGGTTGGGGGCGATCTGGGCGCGCAGGATTTTGGCGGCCACATCAAATTCCACGGCCATCCGATAGGTAATCGGCTCGTGAACGGCTTCCCGGGGAAAATGGAGGGTGATCCGGCGTTTCAAGGGTTCACCTTAGCCCGCTTTATCATTCGCCATTTTTGACCGTAGCAAGGGTGGCGGCTTAGGCGCCGTTCCGGCTGGTAGCTCCGGATCACAGAGCTGCTGGTAGTGGGCCTGGCCAGACCGTTCCCGAGCTTGATCGAGGAGCCCCATGCGCCAGTCCAATCCCCAGCGGTTCCTGGAGGACGCTGGCAAAGTGAAGGGGATGCCAATGCCACTGCCAATGCCACTGTTCGTGTCCGAGCCCTCGCCAGCCCCATCCCCGGCCCCAGCTGGTCCCGGGGCTCCCCGGCCTTTGGTGGGGACCGCAGGTCCCCTGGCTGGGCGGCGCGAACGGATGCTGTTGGCGGCCGTGGCCGCGGCCCTAGCCCTGCTGCTCTTTTTGGTGCGGGGCGGGCTCCATCCGGCAGCCCCCCTTGAACAGCTTGCCCGTCAATCCCTCGACTTGTCCGTGGCCCTCAAGGATGGTCGCCCCACCCTGGTGGAGTTCTACGCCGACTGGTGTGAGGCCTGCCGGGCCATGGCGCCGGCGATGGCCTCGCTGGAACAGCAGCACCACGGTGCCCTCGATGTGGTGCTGCTCAACGTCGATAACCCCCGTTGGCAGCCGGAGCTCGAGCGCTACGCGGTGAATGGCATCCCCCAGCTGGAACTGTTCAATGCCTCGGGCGATGCCGTAGGCCGCTCCCTGGGGGCCCGGAGCCGGCCGGAATTGGAGGCCCTCATCACCGCCCTAATTGCCGAAACGCCCCTGCCCGAACTGGCGGGGGTCGGTAGCGTCAGCAGCCTGGTGGGTGGGGCCGCTGCCAGCTCCGGGCCCCCTGCCGCCCAGGCCGGTCCCCGCAGCCACGGCTGAGCCTGGTTTGCCCCGATTTCCCCTGTTCCTTGTGCCATGAAGCGCTTCCGGGTTGAGCTGATCGCCGCCACCCCCAACCCCCAGCAGTGCATCTTTGCGGCGATGCACCAGGACTATTTCGAGGGCTTCGTGGCCTCAGATCGCGGGCAATGGCCCGAGGAGGCCCAGGCCGGTGAGATTTGCGTTAAATGCCTGCTGGCCGGGGAGCGGGGCCACTACGGTCCCCTGGAACACCCCCAGATCACCCTGAATGTGGGCTGGTTTCCCCACTCGGTGATGCAGCAGGCCCGCACCCACCGGGTCGGTGTCAGTTTCGATGTGCAGTCGATGCGTTATACGGGCGAACGCATCTCCAGGGCCGCCAGTGGTGAACTGGAGCTCGAAGAGGTGTTCTACCTGCGGCCGGTGGGTAGCTATAGCGATCGCCAGGGCAAAAAATACGACTACACCTTCGAGGAGCGGGCCAAGGATCTGGCCCTTTGCCGCACGGCGGCGGAGCGCTATCGCGAGATGCTGGCGGCCGGTTTTGCCGAGGAGCACGCCCGCGGCATCCTGCCGTTTGACTACCGGCAGCACTTCGTGGTGAGCTTCAGCCTGCGGGCCTTCCTGCATTTCATGGACTTGCGCGCCAAGCTCGATGCCCAGCGGGAGATCCGCGAACTCTGTGATCTGCTCTGGCCCCATTTCCAAACCTGGGCGCCTGAGATTGCCTCTTGGTATGAGAAAACCCGCCTGCACAAAGCCCGGCTGGCGCCTTAAGCAGGCCGCTCCGTGGAGGTCCCCCTCCCAGGGGCGCCCGATGCCAACCCCTTAGCCTTGGTGCCAATGGTGTCTGGAGATCTCCCCATGGCGGAGCTGGCCTGCTTCCCCCTGGGTGAGCCCCTTCTGGCTGGTCAGGCCCGCTTCGGTACCGATGGCATCCGCGGCCGGGTTGGCTCGGTGATCACCCCGGCCCTGGCCTTGCAGCTGGGCTATTGGTGCGGCCAGGTGCTGCCGGCCGAGGGGCCGATCGTGATCGGGGCCGATTCGCGCAGTAGCGGACCGATGCTGGTGGCGGCCCTCAGCGCCGGCCTCACCGCCGCCGGTCGCGAGGTGTGGGACCTGGGCCTTTGCCCTACCCCGGCGGTGCCCGGCACGATCCGCGCCCAGGGCTGCGCCGGTGGGCTGATGGTGTCGGCCAGCCACAACCCGCCCCTGGACAACGGCATCAAGGTGTTCGGCGCCAGCGGCGCCAAGCTCAAGGAGCCGCAGCAGCAGGCGATTGAGGCGGGCCTCCATGGCGCAGGCCGCGAGCGCAGCCCCTTTAGTGGCGTGGGCCTGGTGCGCCATCGCCCCGATCTTTTGGCCGCCTATCGGGACAGCCTGATCGCCAGCGTGGCTGGTGCCCGGCTCGATGGCTGCAAGGTGGTGCTCGATCTCTGCTGGGGCTCGGCCACGGCCTGCGGCGAGAGCGTGTTTCGGGCCCTCGGCGCCGATCTCACCGTGCTCCATGGCGAGCCGGATGGGGAGCGGATCAACCTGGGCTGCGGCAGTACCCACCTGGAGGCCCTGCGCCAGACGGTGCTGGCCGAGGGGGCCAGCATGGGTTTTGCCTTCGATGGCGATGCCGACCGCATGCTCGCCGTGGATGGCCGCGGCCGGGTGGTGGATGGCGACCAGATCCTCTACCTCTGGGGCCAGGCCCTGATGGCCCAGGACCAACTACCCGACCACCGCATCGTCGCCACGGTGATGTCCAACCTGGGCTTTGAGAAGGCCTGGCAGGCCAAGGGCGGCCTGTTCGAGCGCACGGCCGTGGGCGACCAATACGTGCACCAGGCCATGGAGGAGCTGGGCGCCGGCCTGGGCGGCGAACAATCGGGCCATATCCTGTCGGCCCGCCACGGCATGAGTGGCGATGGCCTACTCACGGCCCTGCAGGTGGCCGTGCTGATCCAGGCCCAGGGGGGCTCCCTGGCCACTTGGCTGGATAGCAGCTTTCAGCCCTATCCCCAAAAGCTCGTGAACGTGATTGTTCCCGATCGCCAGCGCCGCACCGAATGGCAGCAATGCGATGCCCTGCGCCATGCCGTAGCCGAGGCCCAGGCAGCGATGGCGGGCCATGGCCGGGTGCTGGTGCGCGCCAGCGGCACCGAACCCCTATTGCGGGTGATGGTGGAAGCGGCCTCCCAGGCGGACGTGGACCATTGGGCGGGCCATCTGGCCGGCTTGGCGGAGAGGGAGTTGAACGGGGATCAGAAGCCGGCTGGCTCCTGGTCAAGGGGCTCCTGCGCCAGTTGATCGGCCAGCTCTAGGGCCCCCCAGCAGGCGTCTCCCCGGGGTTCCACCAACGTTGCTGCGGGCAGCGCCCGGGCCAGGCAGGCGCCAAAGCCCAGCTGCAGTTGATCGAGGTGCGTCAGGGCGCCGCCCACGCCACACACCTGCGGCGCGGCCAGCGCCAGGGCCCGGGCCACCCCCACCACCAGGCCAGCCAGGGCTGTGGCTGAAGTCTTGATTACGGCCCTGGCGTGGGGGTCGCCAGCCGCCGCTAGCTGATTCACCAGCGGCGCCAGGCGGGCAAAGCCGGCAGGGCCGAACTCCTGGGCCACCACCTGGGCTTTTACCTCCTGGGCGCTGTTGGCGCCGAGAGCGTGCCAGAGCTGGGAGCGCAGCTCGGTTTCGGCCAGGCGGCCATCGGCCATCTGCACGGCTAGGGCCAGGCCATCGCGGCCCAGGTCCATGGCCGAGCCGGCCCCATCAAGCAGCCAGCCCCAGCCGCCGCAGCGGTGCTCGCGGCCGCTGCCGTCCTGGCCCAGGGCGATGCAGCCGGTGCCGCTGATCACCAGGATGCCCGCGCCCCTGGCGTAGGCGCCGAGTAGGGCCGTGCGTTCATCGCCCGTCACGATCAGGCGCCCGGGCGGCAGGGCCAGGGCCGCGGCGGCCAGGGCTTGGCCCTGGTGTTGCACCGGGCTGCCGGTCTCGATGCCACTGGCGCCGATCGCGGCGGCGGCCAGGGGGAGGTGGAGCCAGGCGCTGGGCAGCTGCTGGCGGGCCGCCGCCAGGCTGGTGGCCAGGGCCGCTTGGAAACGCTCCGGCCCACCGGCTGCGGCCAGTTGACTGACACCGGGGCCTTCCCCTTCGGCGAGCACCTGGAAGGCCCCCGCCGAAGCAGGCTCATGGAGGCGAGGGGCACCAGGCGCCTGGGCCCAGGCCAGCAGGCAACGGGTATGGGTCTGGCCGGCATCAAAGCCCGCGAGCAGGTGCTGGTCCCCTGCCGGGGCCTTGGCTGGGCTTGGCACGGGGCTAGGGGGCCTCGCTGGCTGGGTCGACCTGGGGGCCGGCGGCGCTGGGGACGCCGTTGCCGCTCACCGCCAGGGTGGCCAGGCAAAACCAGCCGGTGAGTTGGACTTCTGGCCGGAAGAAGATCGTGTCGGTGGCACCCTGGACGACCAGGCCCACGATTGCGGCCACGGCCGCCAGGGCCGGCAGGGCGAAGGGGCTTTCGCCCTTGAGCTGGGTCCAGCCGCTGCGCAGGCTGGCCAAAAGCAGCCCCAGGCCCGCCAGCAGCCCTGGTATTCCGCCCTCCACAAGCAATTCCAAGGGCACCGAATAGGCGCTCAGGGCATTGAAACGGGGCTGCTGATAGAGCGGATAGATCAGGTTGAAGGCGGTGTTGCCCGGGCCGATGCCCAGCCAGGGCCGGTCCTGGATCATCGAGAGCGCCGCCATCCAAACATTGATGCGGAAGTTGTTGGAACTGTCCCCCCGGCCGGCCACCAGGCTCATGGCCCGGATGCGTAGCGGCTCGATTTGGGTCACGGCCACGACCAGCACCGCAGCGGCCCCGGCCACCAGGAGCAATGGGAATAGGCGGCGCCAGAGCACGGGCCAATGGCGGGTCTGGCGCAGCACCAGCAGCAGACCGATCGAGCCCAGGCCCGCCACCAGGCCCAGCCAGCCGCCGCGGCTGTAGCTGAGCACCAGGGCAGCGCTGCCCAGAACGAGGGCGCTGAGGGCATAGAGCCGCTCGGCCCAGCCGCGCCAGCGCAGAAAGGCCACCACCGCCAGGGGCAGGATCGGCAGCAGGTAGCCCGCTAGCAGGTTGGGGTTGTCCAGGGGGCCGTAGACCCGGATCGTGCCGTCGGCCACGGAGTTGGGGTCGGCCCAGCGGGCCAGTTCGCTGGTGTCGCCATAGAGCTGGCGGATGGCGATCACGGCGCTGGCCAGTTCCCCGGCCAGCAGGGCCGCCACGATGCGATCCCACCAGCGCGGCGCCTCGGCCAGCAGCTCACGCATCAGGGCGTAGACCCCGAGATAGCTGAGCAATTTGAACAGGCCATGGAGGGCCGCCTTAGGCACGGGGGAAAAGCCGGTGGCGACCAAGGCCACGGCCAGGGCCACCAGGATCCAGACGCTGATCAGGCTCAGCCGGCCGCTGCTGGGGCGCGTTAGGGCGATCACGAGCCAGAGCAGGCCACACGAGAGGATCAAAAGGCTGAGGCCGCCTCGGGTGACCAGGGGCAGGCCAGCCATCAGGGCGCAGAGCACCAGGCCCGCCAGGCTGGTCAGCCGGCTGGCCAGGGGTCCATCGCTGCCGCGCGTCAGCAGGCCCTGCCAGCGCAGCAGCCAGGGGGTAGGGGCGGGAGCGGGGGTCATGGGCTGCCGGGCGTTGCGGCCGGCTCGGGCGCCGGGGTCGTGGCCGGATTATCGACGCCCTCGGCCCCGTCTTCCAGGCTCTGGGGGCTGGGCACGGGCGCTTCGTTGCGCAGGTAAAGGACCCGGTAGACCGGCAGCCCCTGGCCCATCACCAGGCGTTCCCGTTCGGTGGCCACCGGTAGGGGGTTGGCCTGCCGCCAGGGCCGGGCGTCCGCCTCGGGCCTGGCAAAGCAACCGCTGGCTTCCACCACGGCCACCATCGGCTCAATCACGGCCAGCACGTCGCTTTGCAGAAACAGCTCACGCCCGGGGGCCAGGGCGCCGGCCAGGCTGCAGAGCAGGGCCGGTTGCAGCACCCGCCGTTTGTGGTGTTTGAGCTTGAACCAGGGGTCGGGGAACTGGATGGTCACCCGCTCGAGCAGTCCTGGCGGTAGGGCGGCCAACCAGGTTTCCAGGCTGATGTTGGCGTTGCAAAAAAGGTAGTGGAGGTTGGTCAACGCCAGCCGCTGGCGATCGGCTTCGGCGGCATCCACCAGCGGCCGGCGGATCTCCACGCCCAGATGGTTGCTGCCTGCTTGCTGCTGGGCTAGGGCCAGCAAGAAGCGGCCGCGGGCGCAGCCGATGTCGAGCTGGATGGGCTGAGCTGGGTTGGCGAACAGTTCGCCGGGGGGGGGCAGGGACCGCTCCAGCTGGAAAAAGCGGCTGAGCGGATTGACGTGCTGACGAACCATGCCGGCTCAGGCAGGCGGATCGGAGGAGGTCCCAGCATCGCTTGCCCCTGGAGCCGGACTGGGCACCAGGAAGCCCCAGCTGGCCGTGTAGCCATGCAGATGGGTGGTGCCGGCCACCGGGCCGATCTCGCCGTTGCAGAAGGCGCCGCTGATGGGCACGGCTGGAAACAGCCCCTGGCAGATGCCCACATCGCCGTCCGGGACGCCGTAGAGGCCCTTGCCTCGGCCGAGGCAGGCGAACAGAAGAGCCGCCAGGGGCTCGGGCCCGGTCAGGCTTTGTCGCTCCAGCAATTGGCGCAGCTCCTGGCGGGAGGTGGCGGCATCGCGCAACTGGAATTGCACCTGCTGGCCCAGCCGCAGCCGCTCGGCCACGGCGATGGCGCCGTTGCGGGGATCCACCCCCAGCAGGTTGCGCACTAGGAAGGCCGAGGGTTCGGAGCCGCTGAGTTGGACATTGCTGCGGCCCACCCCAAGGAAGAGAGAATGGCGCACCAGCTCCCGCTCGGCAGGGCTGAGGGTTTCGAGGATGGTCTGGAGGCAGGCCACGGGGGTGGCTTTTTTGCTGCCGTCCGTTAATTCCAGAATCACGTTGCGCTCGGAGCGCTCGACCGCAAACACCGGGCCAATCGGCCGGCAGCCCTGGGCGACCACCGGATCGAGCCGCCAGCGGCCGCCGATCAGGCAGCCCACGGCCCCCTCCACCACCTGGTCATCGAAGAGTAGGGAGCCGCCGCTGGCGCTATGGGGGCTGGCAATGCCGCCCAGCTTGTCCACCTGGGGATAGGCGTAGTCCAGGCCGCTGATCAGGTCATTGATGTTGGGGCAGCCCGGGTCGATGAACAGCAGCATCGATGCGGCCAGGGCCGGGTCGGCCCCGACCCAGTCCAGCCAGGGCTGGGCCGAGCCATCAAGATCGGGTAGTTGCTTGGCATCGAGCAGGAAGGGCTGCAGCTCGGCGCCGGGGATTCGCAGCAGGGTTACGGCCAGGGCCGCCTGCTGTTCGATTTCGTGGGGGCTGCCATCGGCGCCGGTGCCCACCACGCCACCGCCGACGCAGCCGATCCAGTGGCGCGCCTTCAGGCTCTGGCGCAGCAGCGGCAGCAACCGGGGCAGGTCACTGGCGTAGGCGGTGGAGCAGAAGACCAGGGCCAGATCCGCCTCGCTACCGCCGCCACCGCCAGCCCAGCCGCCCGCTCCGGCGCCGGAGCGGAGCTCGCGACTCACCTCGGCGGCTGCCCCCTCGAGGGACACATTGTGGGAAAGGGCCGTGCGGCAACTGGCCGTCGGGGCTGCCCGCCGCAGCCACTGGTCTGGCCGCCAGGTGCCACCAGCCAGGGAGAAGCTTGGTTTGGATCGGGAGGCTTCGGGCTGGCCCCCTGGGAGCCCGCCAGGCCCAGAACCGTCAGACAACATTTCACCCGGCGGTCGCCCGCCCGGCAGGACCTTGCCAAGGAGGAGTCTTCCGGGCAGCCAGGGGAAGGGGGAGGGGCCAGCCATGGCCGGACCCTACTGCTGCCAAGGCAGGCGCCGGGCCACGGATAATGGCGGAACCCCGACCACCGTCCGTGCAGGATTTGCTCTATCGCAGCCTGGTGTGGCTGGACTATCGCCTGGCGGCGATGTTCAGCTTCGGCCTGCCCCTGGTGTTGTTGATCTGGGCCGCGCTCCGGCGCGATGGCGCCATGGTGCGGTTGCTCACCATTTACTGGAAGGTGGCGAGCCTGCTGGTTATTACGGCCCTGCTTTTCACCGATGGGCGCCCCCTGGGCTACCTGCTGGCGGGCGCGGCCCAGCTGCTGGTGGTGGCGTCGTTGTGGTTCTGGGTGGATCTCAATGAGGAGCTGGCCGACCAGCCCCCCTGGCGGCCCCTGCCCTTCACCCTGCGGGCCTGGCGCTGGGGGGCCACCGCCTTTGGCCTGCTGGGCGCCGCCCTCAGTGCCACGGCCTTCGGCTGCTTCACAGGGCCCGTGACCCGGCCTTTTTGTGCCGTTTGGCTCGAAGCGCCCCGGGGCCTCAACCTGCATGTCGACCGGCTCTTCTCGTTCCTGTTTGGCGGCGCCTGGACCAACACCATCGCGGCCTTTGTGGGCTACCTAGCCCTGGTGGGCTTTGTGGTGGGCTTCCTGCAGTGGCTACTGGTGCGCCTGCCCAAGCAGGGCCGGGTTGCGGGCGGCTTCTAAATCCCATGGCTGCTGTGGCCGTGGCCGCCCTGCTTGCGGCCCTTGAAGCGATCAGCCGCGACCGGCCCGATCGGGTGCTGCGTCTCATGGGCGAGCTGCCCAGCCCTGAAGGGTCTGGCCTAGGGCCCGAGCGGTTAGCCGAGCCCTTTGAACTGCTGATCTTCCGGGGTTTCTCCAGCAGCCTTAGCCACCCCACCGGTTTCGATCCCGACCAGCCGGCCCTGCCGGCCACGGCCAAGATCGAGGCCGCCGAATTGCTGCACGGCCCCCTCAACCCCAGCCAGGAGCAACGGTTGGCTGGCCCGGTAGCAGCGGAGCACTTCCTCGATCCTGCGGCCTGGCTGTGAGGTCGGCTTGGGGTGCAGGCTGATAGAACCCCGCCGATGCCGTCCCTTGGGTTCAGCCTTCCAGGGTGCTGCGGCAACGGCCGCAGATCTGGCCGGCCGCCGTGGCGCTGAGCTGGTGCTCGGCCACATCGCTTTCGTAGTGCCAGCAGCGCTCACATTTGCTGCCCTCGGCCCGGGAAATGCGCACGGTCACGCCGTTGTCGATGGCCTCGGCCAGCAGGGCCGCCGGCGCCTCGTCGCCGAACTGCACCGCTGAGACCAGCAACCAGTCGGCCAGGTTGTCGACGCTGGCGTGGGGGCTGGCCTCCAGCAGGGCCAGGGCCTGGCGCAGGGCGGCCGTGCCTTCGCCCGGGGCGAGCTCCAGCTGCACCTGGGCTTCCAGGGAGGCACCGATGCCGATGCCGGGCGAGGTCCCGGAGCCGGCGGCCGCCTTGCCCCCTTGCTTGCGGCAGGCCTCCAGCTGGCGATTCACCTGGGCCCGCAAGACCAGGACCTCGCCAAGTGGTGCCTCCAAGCTGGTGTCGCGCCAGCTCTCTGGCACGGTTGGCCAGCCCCGCTCAAACACCGAGGCCTCGGCCACCGGATAGGGCAGGTTCTGCCAGATGTCTTCCGCCATGTGACACAACACCGGCGCGATCAGCCCGGCTAGCCGCTCCACCACCAGGGCCAGCACGGTTTGGCAGCTGCGGCGCCGGAAGGAGGCGGCGCCGCTCACATAGAGGCGATCCTTGGCGATATCGAGATACACATTCGAGAGATCCACCACGCAGAAGTTCTGTAGGGCCTGGAAGAAGCGATAGAACTCATAACTCTCGAAATCGGCCTGCACCCCATCGATCAGGGCGGCGGTGCGCTGGAGCATCCAGCGATCGAGCAGGGGCAGCTCGGCGATCGCGATGGCATGGCCCCCCTCGGCCTGGGGACGGGGATCGAAATCGTGCAGGTTGCCAAGCAGGTAGCGGGCCGTGTTGCGCACCTTGCGGTACACATCGGCCAGCTGTTTGACGATCCCCGGTCCTAGGGGCACATCGGCGGAATAGTCCACCGAACTCACCCACAGGCGCAGCACATCGGCGCCGTAGGCCGGCTCCTGTTTCTCGTTTTTGCCGCCCTCCACCAGGATCGCCGGATCCACCACATTGCCGAGGGATTTGCTCATCTTGCGGCCCTTTTCATCGAGCACGAAGCCATGGGTGAGCACCCGCTTGTAAGGCGCCTGGCCATTCACGGCCACCGAGGTGAGCAGGCTGCTCTGGAACCAGCCCCGGTGTTGGTCGGAGCCTTCCAAATAGAGGTCGGCCGGATAGGCGGCCCGGGCGGTGTGGCTGGCGCTGCTGCCCGCACATGGAGCCGCCAACGCCCCGTCGGCAGACGCCGGGCCAGCGGGGTTGACCCCCTGATCTGCCTGGCCGGTTTGGGCCGATGGGTTCAAGCCTCCCAGCACCCCCGCCCAGGAGGAGCCGGAGTCGAACCACACGTCCATGGTGTCGGTGCCCTTGCGCCAATGGTGGGCCTGGTCGGCGTAGGCGGGCGGCAGCAGGCCGGCTTCCTCCCGTAGCCACCACACATCGGAGCCGTGCTCGGCGATCAGGGCCTGGATGTGGGCCAGGGTGTCGGCGTTGACGAGCACCTCGCTGGTTTGGCGGTGATAGAAGACCGGGATCGGTAGCCCCCAGGTGCGCTGGCGCGAGATGCACCAGTCGCCGCGATCACGCACCATCGCCTCGATCCGGTTCTGGCCGCTTTCCGGGGTCCAGGTCACTGTTTCAATTGCGGCCAGGGCCTGGGCCCGGAAGCCTTCCACGGAGGCAAACCACTGCTCCGTGGCCCGGAAGATCGTTGGTTTTTTGGTGCGCCAGTCGTAGGGATAGCGGTGGGCGTAGCGCTGTTCAGCTAGCAGGGCGCCTGCCTCTTGGAGGGCGGCGATGATCGCCCCGTTGGCGTCCTTGAGCACGTTGGTGCCGGCAAACGGGCCCGCTTCGGCGGTGAGGTTGCCGGCCTCATCGACGGGACAGAGCACGGGCAGGCCGTATGTCTTGCCGGTGTTGAAGTCGTCCACGCCATGGCCGGGGGCGGTGTGGACTAGCCCTGTGCCCGTTTCGGTGGTGATGTAGTCGCCGCCCAGCACCACCGGGCTGCGGCGCTCAAACAGGGGGTGTTGGTAGGCGATGCCTTCCAGCTCGCTGCCCTTGAGGGTCAGCACCGGTTCGAGGCCCAGGCCCAAGCTGGTTTCCAGGCTGGTGATCAGTTCGCTGGCTACCAGCAGGTGGCTGGGGCGGGCGCTCGGGGCTGCCTCGGGCCCTGCGCTGGCTGCGGCTGGGGCTAGGGCCTCGGCTGGGGCTGCGGGCGGAACGCTGACGCGACAGATGGCGTAATCGAGGCTGCCGTTCACCGACACCGCCAGGTTGGCCGGCAGGGTCCAGGGGGTAGTGGTCCAGATCGCCACCGCTAGCCCGCCCGGGGCCGTAGCGGTGGCCTGGGGCAAGCCCGTGGCGGCGAGCTTGGTGGCCAGGGCCTCCGGCAGCTCGCGCACGGCAAAGGCCACGTAGACGCTCGGGGAGGTGTGGCCGTCCGGGTATTCCAGTTCGGCCTCGGCCAGGGCCGTGCGCGAGCTGGGGCTCCAATGCACGGGCTTGAGGCCCCGGTAGATGTGGCCGGCCAGCACCATCTGGCCAAACACCCCGATCTGGGCGGCCTCGTAGTCCTTATTCAAGGTGAGGTAGGGCTGGTCCCAGTCGGCCCAGATGCCCCAGCGGCGAAAACCCGTTTTCTGGCCCTCCACCTGCTCGAGGGCATAGGCGTGGGCCTTTTGGCGCAGGCTGATCGGGGTTAGGGCCTGGCGCTCGCTGCTGCTGAGCGCCTGCAACACCTTCAGTTCGATCGGCAGGCCGTGGCAATCCCAGCCCGGGATGAACCGGGCCCGCTTGCCCTGGAGCAGGGCGTATTTATTAATGATGTCCTTGAGGATCTTGTTGAGGGCGTGGCCCACATGCAGGGCCCCGTTGGCGTAAGGCGGGCCGTCGTGGAGGGTGAAGCGCTCGCGCTCCGGGGCCTGGCTGAGCCGCTCGTAGAGGCGCTGCTCCACCCAGAAGCCCTGGATTTCCGGCTCCCGCTGCTTGGCGTTCGCCCGCATGTTGAAGGGGGTCTGCAGCAGGTTGAGCGTGTCCTTGTAGGAGGCCGGACTCGCGGGTACTTCACTAGCGGTCACGTCGCCTGGGGCAGGTAGGCCCGATTATCCAGCCTCGTTGCGGGGCTCGGTGGCGGCAGCCTCTGCCGGCTCCTGGAGGGGGATCGGGCTGGTCAAGCTGGTCAGGGCCGTCTGGTTGGCGACTGAAGCCTGTGGCGGCGCTGGCTCGGCGACGGCCTGGGCAGGCAGGGGCGCCTCTCGCCAAGCGGCGTCCACTAAGGCCTCGATCTCGGCGAAGGAGCTCACCTCGATCACGGGGGTTTCGGACGTCCCTGGGGCGACAGCCGCCGGGTCTAGATCGCCGTCACCCCTTGGGTGGGCGCTGGTCTCGGGGCTGGCCTGGATGCCTGCTGGACTGGCGGCTTCATCACCGGCTTCGCCGTTGGCTTCGGGCCGCACCCACCGCTTGCTCTGGCCGCCGGTCTTGGCTTTCCTCTTGCTGTTGCCGTTTCCCTTTAAGGCGGGTTGGGTGGTTGCTGGGGCCTGGGCCGGGCGGGCTAGAAGGCCCGAGAGGCTTTCGCTCGCCATCCCTTGCAGGGCCCCCAGGCTGGCCAGCACTTGGCCGAAGGCCGTGCGCCAGTGGGCGCCGGAGCCCAGTCGCTGCTGTTCCTCCGGCGTGAGGGCCCGCCAGCGTTGCTGGCCTACCTCACTCCCCAGCCTGCCGATCAGCAAGCTGCCGCAGAGCACCGCCACCATCGGCGAGCCGCCCAGCCGGTCCGAGCTGGTCACGAGCACCAGGCCTAGCAGAAGCAACACGGCCCCCCAGACGGCATCGCGGGCCCGGCTCAGTTCGGGGGTGAGCAGGGGCACCAGCAACACCACTAGCCCCAGCAGCAGGGCCAGGCTTCCCCCCAGGGTGGCGAACATGGTGAGCGGCTCGGTGGTGGCCCCATTCTGGGCAATCTCTGGGGTCACTCCGTACAGTCAGCTCCTGCCCACCTGGCGGAATTGGTAGACGCGCTGGTTTTAGGTACCAGTGGCTTCGGTCGTGGGGGTTCAAGTCCCCCGGTGGGCATGGCGGAACCGGGGGCTGGCTTGCGGCCCTTGGAACGGTTCTGGCAGGTGCGTACCTGCCCAGGCCTGGACCCTGGCGCCTTGGCCATGCCCCAGTTCAGCGGCGCCATGGTCCTGCTCCTTATGGTGTGTATCAACGCGAGTTTGGGTGCGGTTGCAGGAGATGACATCAACCCTGGCCCCCACTCAGACCTCCAGCCAAGGCGATGCCAGGCTTCGCTACCAATCGGTGCCGCGGGAGTTTCTCGACCCCCCCAACGCCTGGAACCCCACCGTGGGCCTGTTTTTGGTCGGCTATGGCCTGGCGGCCCTGACGATCTGGGGTTGGTTCGTGGGTCAGTGGTCGTTGCCGGTCCTGCTGGCCCTGGGCTTTTTGGCCCTGCACCTAGAGGGCACGGTTATCCATGACGCCTGCCATAACGCCGCCCACCCCAACCGCTTCTGCAATGCGGTGATGGGCCATGGTGCCGCCCTGCTGCTGGGCTTCAGCTTTCCGGTGTTCACGCGGGTGCACCTGCAACACCACGCCCATGTGAACGATCCAAAGCAGGATCCCGATCACATCGTGTCCACCTTTGGGCCGCTCTGGCTAATCGCGCCGCGCTTCTTTTATCACGAGTTCTTTTTCTTCCGCCATCGCCTCTGGCGTCACCATGAGTTGTTGGAGTGGGGCATCGCCAGGGGCGTGTTCATCAGCATTGTGGTGGCGGCCAACAAGTTTGATTTCCTAGGCTTCGTTTTCAACTGCTGGTTCGCCCCGGCCCTGATGGTAGGGGTGACATTGGGTCTCTTCTTTGATTACTTGCCGCACCGTCCCTTCCAATCCCGCAATCGCTGGCACAATGCCCGTGTTTATCCAGGTTGGTTAATGAACTGGCTGATCATGGGCCAGAACTACCACCTGGTGCACCACCTCTGGCCCTCAATTCCTTGGTTTGAATACCGGCCTGCCTACCACGCCACCAAGGACCTGCTGGATGCCAAAGGATCCCCCCAGAGGCTCGGTCTGTTTGAAAGCAAGCACGATTTTTTGAATTTCCTCTACGACATTGTTCTGGGTGTGCGCAGCCATAAAAAACGCCGCAGTCGCCTGCGGCCAATCGCAGCTCTGATGCCCACCTTGCGGGCCCGTCGCCACGTGCTTGATCTGCTCCACCGCACGGCCGTTTCCCCCCAGCGTTAGGAGAGCGCTGGGGTAGGGAACTGCGCTCAAAGATGGGCTTGAGGGTTCACCTAGAGGCTTGATTAATCGACCAGAATTTTGGGCACCCGGAAGAAATCGCCTTCCCGCTGGGGCGCTTCGTTGAGTAATTCTTCGCGCACTGGGGTGGCTTCCACCCGGTCTTCGCGGGTCACATTCACCACCTCCACGGCGCGGGTGGTAGGGGGCACGCCCTCGGTGTCCACCTGCTCCAGCTGGGCTACGTAGCCGAGGATCCGCTCCAGCTGGCCGGTGTAGGTGGCGATTTTGGCCTCCGGCAGGTCAAGGCGGGCCAGCTGGGCCACCTTGCGCACGTCATCGGCGGTGATCTTGCCCATGGTTGGATCGGCTGGCGCCTGTCGTTGGGCTGAACCTAGCTGGCATCCGGTTCGGCCAGGAAGCTGGCGAGATCCGCTGCCAGGGCCGTGGCGGCCAGATCGAGGAACTGCTGCCCGTGCTCGGCGCTGGCCAGGAAGGGGTCGGAGCCCATGCGGCCATCGGGATGGCGGCGGCGGAAGTCTTCCGGACCATGGATCGGGCCCGCCGGCGCGGCCTCGGGCAGGGGCCGTTGCTTGGCCTGCAGGCTCGGCTCCAGCGCCAGGGTGAGGGCGATTTCGCTGGGGGTGGCGTGGTGGCCTTCGCGCTTGCCGTAGAGCTCCCGGGCCAGGGCCGACACCGGCGCGGCGGTGAACCAGTTGGCCAGCCGGCAGCGCAGGGCGCCGGCATTGGCCAGGCCGCGGCTGGCGGCGGTTCCGTAGGCCTGGGCAAAGGCGGCCCGGCTGGTGGCGATGTTGCCGCCATGGCCGTTGATCACAAAGATCCGCTCAAAGCCGTGGCGGGCCAGGGAGAGCACCACGTCATGGAGCACCGCCATCAAGGTGGCCGGTTGCAGGCTGATCGTGCCGGCAAAGCCCAGGTGATGCTCGGCCATGCCGAAGGCCTGGGTGGGGGTCACCAGTACGCCAGTGCGGCGGCCCACCTCAAGGGCCACGGCCTCAGCGGTGAGGGCATCGGTGCCGATGGCGCCGGTGGGACCGTGTTGCTCGGTGGATCCCAAGGGCACGATCACCCCCTTGCAGCCCTGCAGGTAGGTCTCCACTTCGGGCCAACTGCGCAGCTGCAGCCGGATGGCGGCCTGGTCCGGCGCTTCGCTGGGGAGGGATGGGGCTGGGCTGGTGGCAACCACGACGGTTCAGCGACGGCGGATCAGCCCATCATCCCTAGGATCAACTGCAACGGCCCCGGGTCGATGTTCCATCGCAAGCTCTCTACCGCCCTGGGCGAACAGCGGCCGATCTGGGTGTTTCTGCGCGACCAGCAACGCTGGATCGAAAAGGCCCTGGTGGTGGACCTAGAGGGGGAGCTGGTGACCCTGCGATACGACGCCGAGGACGAAGACGAGCTGCACAGCTGGGAAGAGACCGTGCGCATCGACTCAATCGGCGCCATCAGCGCCCGCTTAGCCTTCTTCAGCCGCCACGCCCTAGCCGAAGACCTCGAGGTGACGGGCGACTGCCCCGAGTCGGAACAGTTGCCAAGCCAGGGCTAAGCGCGCCTTCTGACTGGTTCCACAGATGGAGCGAGCGAAGGGCCCAGTCAGAACGACGCCACCCCGGCGCGCTGATCGGCCCCGAGCAGGCGCCTAGCCACCTAGTGGGCGGTGCCGTTGCCCTCGTAGGCCTTGCTGTCATAGAAGCCGCCCCTGCCCTTGGAGCCAAAGAACAGGGTGGCCAGGCAGAACAGGCCACTGGTGGCGACCAGCACGGCTGCCAGGGTGAGACCGGACGCGGATTCAGCCATGGAGCAGACCTTTAACGCAACTAGCCCACTTTGGCGCCCCAGACCAGGCTTGGCTGGAAACTGTTGGTTTCTGCGATATTGATCAGTTTTTATTGGCTGTTCACTCCCCTTGCTTGCTGTATTGCCTGGCTTCGGGGCTTGAAAATAGCTTGTAAAGTAGGGCTGCGGAGCCAAGCGCTCCAATGGTAACTGCCATACCTGCAATTGTAGTGCCATTGTGGCCTAAGTGTATGGCGATAGCTTAATGGGCCGCAACAAACCAAACTTGCCGCTTCGCTAGTCTGAATCCTTTGGCATTTTGCTTGAGGATTAATAGCGAGCAGTAGATTCCGATGGCTGAACAGAGCACGGCGCCCATGCTTAGGGCCGTAAAATGGGGCGTGAAGGCAAGGGCGTATCCAATCCCTCTGATTAGGGCAACGCCATTGAAGACCAATCCGAAAACAGCCCAAAATCGAAACTTTTTCATTGATAGGCAGGTTTGCGGATGATTGCTTGCCTAACTATATTGCAGCCTCCCGCCTGTCCTCCACCCAGGTCACTCCGATCGCAGTCCCACGCCTCCCCCAAGCCTTCTTCGCCCGCCCCGCAGAAGTCGTGGCCCCCGACCTGATCGGCTGCCTGCTGGTGAAACGCCAACCCTCAGGTGATTTGCTCTGGGGCGTGATTGTGGAAACGGAGGCCTATTGCCAGAGCGAGCCCGCCTGCCACGGCCATCGCCGCCGCACTCCCAGCACCGAAACCCTCTTTGGTGAGCCTGGGCGCTTCTACGTTTATGTCAGCTATGGCATCCACCACTGCATCAATGTGGTGACGGGCCAGGCCAATTGGGCTAATGGGGTGTTGCTTCGGGCCCTGGCCTTGCCGGGCGAGCCCGAGCGGATTGCGGCGGGGCCGGCCCTGCTGGCGCGTCGGTTTGGCCTGGATCGCCATCAGGATGGGCTTGCGGTAGCGCCGACTTCGGGGCTGTGGTTGGCCGCCCGCTTGCCTGAACTGGCCTTGCTGATGGGGTCGGGCGGCCAGGCCAAGTCCCAGGACCTGGCCTGGGAGGGGGCCAGCCCCCTGGTTCGCTGCTGCCGCATCGGCCTCTCCCAGGGCCAGGCCTTGCCTTGGCGTTGGTACCTGCGGGCCAGTCGCAGCGTCAGTCGCCGGGCCCCGGGCGATCGCCGTCCCGGCCGGGACCAGGCCTGGCTGCCGGTTCGTTGCCCTTGAGGCCCCTTACCACGATCCTCGCGGACCACTACCTTGAGGCATAACAGCAGCAACAGTGTCTTGAGCGGCTGGACCCATCGCCATGTGTTGGATCTGGCGGCCTTTTCCCTGGAGGATTACTTCCTGGTGCTGGAGCTGGCCCAGCGCTTTCGGGCCTTGCCTGTGGCGGGAGCCCGCAAACTGCCAGCCCTGCAGGGGCGCCTGGTGGCCACCCTGTTCTTTGAGCCCAGCACCCGCACCCGCAGCAGCTTCGAGCTGGCCGCTAAGCGCCTTTCGGCCGATGTCCAGAGTTTTTCGCCGGCGTCGAGCTCCCTCAGCAAGGGCGAGAGCCTGCTCGACACCGCCCGCACCTACGTGGCCATGGGGGCCGACCTGCTGGTGGTGCGCCACCGCTGTGCCGGGGTGCCCGCCAGCCTGGCCCAAGGCCTCGACGGCAGCGGCGAGCGGGTGGCGGTGCTCAATGGCGGCGATGGCCTGCATAGCCACCCCAGCCAGGGCCTGCTCGATCTGTTCACCCTCGCCCGCCATTTTGCCCCCAGCGCCCCCACGCCGGCAGCGCTGGCCGGGCGCCGGATTGTGATCGTGGGCGATGTGCTGCATTCCCGGGTGGCCCGCTCCAACCTCTGGGCCCTCACGGCCTGTGGGGCCGACGTGGTGCTCTGCGGGCCCACCACCCTGCTGCCGGAGGCCTTTGCCGATTTCGTGGCGGCGCCGCCCCCCGGCCAGGACCGCGACCCGGTGGCAGCGCGGGGCCCGATCACGATCAGTCGCGACCTCGACCAGGCCCTCGCCGGCGCCGATGCCGTTATGACCCTGCGCCTGCAGAAGGAACGCATGCACCAGCACCTGCTCACCAGCCTGGAGGCCTACCACCGCAGCTATGGCCTCACCCACGCACGCCTGAAGGCTTGTGGTGATGGGGTGCCGGTGCTCCATCCCGGACCCGTGAACCGGGGGGTGGAACTGGCTGGCGCCCTGCTCGATGACCCCGATCGCTGCTTGGTTGAGGAGCAGGTGCGTAATGGCATCCCGATTCGGATGGCCTTGCTCTATCTGCTGGCCGCCGTAGGCCCAGGAGCCTAGTTAAATTGGGGCCCTGCCTTGTCGCCGCCCTAGGCCCTTTGGCCATTCATGGGTCAAAAGGGAGGCAGGGGAAAAGGCACCCTTGGTGATCCCCATCACCCGGCCCGGGCCCTGCCGACCCTTGTCTACACCATTTCTGGCGTCTTGGGCGTCTCTAACCCCCACCCATAGGGGATTCCAATAAAAAAGCCCAGGCTTGGGGCCTGGGCCGGGGGATGGGGACAAATAGCAGCCAAGCGGCTGGGCTGGATTGATGCAAGCCGCAGAAAAAGTCCCTGTTGTCAAGGGAGCAGGGGGATCAGGAGTCGATGTCCTTGCTCTTGCGCGAGCCCTTGCCTTCCAGCAGCTCGAGCAGGGCCTCCATCTGGGCCATTACCCCGCGCACCTCACCGGCTTCAGGCAGCAGGCCGTCATCCATGACGCCCTGGTGCATTTCGCGCAGTTCCTGACGGATATAGCGAAGGTGACTCACGACTTGTTCGCGCTTGGACTGCGACATTGACAGACAGGACGATCGTTCCTCCCTTTTACCCCATCGCCTGCCAGCGGAACCTGGGATTCAGCCTATTTCTGGCCGAATTGGGCTTTGGCTTCTTCGAAAAACAGTAGATCGACACTGTCCTGTCCCGCTTCAGCCGCCAGCTTTTCGATGCGCCGGCGCACGGCGGGGCGCACGAAAAAGGGAATGTCCTTGAGTTTCGTCTCCGCATCGGCGCTCCAATTCATGGGCCAGCCTCAGACTCTGGGATGCAGTACAGATGATGAAGATTAGGGGAAGGGCTGATTGGCACCACCACCCATCCCAGGACAGGATCGGCAGCGATGGAGTTGTGGCAGGTCCGGGGCCCTTGAGGAGCGTGGTGCGCCTTCCGGCGGGGATCCGATCGGGCTAGGGGGGCTCAAGAACGGGCAGGAGCTCTCTGCCCGCGGTGACTCCAGTGCCTGTCGACCCCTGGGTTGGGCCACGGGGCCCGTGCAGCCAGGGCCCCTGGGATGTTGCCGTTTTTGCATGTTGGGTCGACGGAAGTGATTCCGTGCCTTTGGCGACTAATGACCAGGCCAAGTCATTCTTCATGCCTTAGGATCTTGCCATGAAGTGATCGATTTAAATGGCTAATCAGTCGAAGTCTCATGGGTTTGGTCGCGCCAAGCGACTTGAGTTGTTGTTCGAAAGATTGTTGTGGAAGTTCAGGCTTGTTGCCATGCTTCCGGTTGTGATGAGTTTGGTTAGCACCGTAGTGACCTTTGCCTTGGGCACTAAAAGTATTGTCCGCTCCTTGATGGCCCTGCAGGCTCCCGAGGGCATCGGCGACAACGCCTATGCAATGGAGGCCAAGTTGCTTGCCGGCATTGTGTCGGGTATTGATCTCTATTTGATCGGCATCGCGTTGTTGATTTTTGGCTATGGTATTTACGAGCTGCTGGTATCCAGTATTGACGCTGCCCGCGAGGCCGACGGTGGCGCCTCCAATGGTCTTTTAGATATTCGTGATTTGGATCAGCTCAAAGAGAAGCTGGTCAAGGTGCTTGTGGTTGCCTTGATTGTGACGGCTTTTAAATATATGTTGACCCTAAAGGTTGACGATGGCCAATCCCTACTCCTGTTTTGCACCAGCGTATTACTGCTTGCCTTGAGTGGTTTCCTGATTACAGGCCACCGCCACAAGAAAGACCATCCCTAGCTAGTTCAGTTTTGGCGGCCACCGCCGTAGGGCTTGACCTGGCGCCAGCAGCCCTGCCGGCAGTTAGTCGGGCTCATTCTTAAGGGCTAATTGATACATGTAATAGCCAAAAGCGGACAAAAGTACGCCTCCAGTAAGGTTGCTTGCAAGTTGATTTAAATAAAAAAGAAACGCGGCGAAAGGGTATCCACCCTCACTCAGCTTGAACCATTCCACAAGGAAGACTACTCCGTAATTGGCAGCAGCACTTAGTAGGCTTACGAGCGAATAATACCCTAGGGCATTCCAGCCATTCACCATTGAAAGCTGCGAACTTTGCCGCATTGAATCTAGAGGTCTCACCTCCTGGCATGCGGCTATATAGGGAGCATAAAAATAGCGCTTAAAAGCAATAATGCCTGGAATTATGAATAGCAGGAATCCTATGGCTGTTATGGCACCTGCTACGACTGACGAGGCAAAAACCCTCCACAGCCTTTGCCCAAGCCGTTCGATTGGAGGTCGGCCCTCGGCAAGGTTGACAATCACCACAAAAAGAAGCCCTCCGGCAATAAGCTGAGTAAGCATAAGTCGAAATTCAATACCATCATTATCCCAGTATAACGAGTTTAGGGTAAGGATTAAATCACTCCAGCCAAGTGTCAGTACATAAGGCTTGGCCCAAGATGTTCCTACCTGCCATTTCCAGGGCCACGCGCGGCCATTGAGCAGGCGCCTCCCTAGCAAGTCATTGCTGGTTTTGCTGAGGACCTCCCAGCCAGAGGGGCTGTCTAGCATTGGCATTAAGTGATCGTGGCTTGGGTTGATTTTATAGCATTTCCCCCAGGTGATTCGGTGGCTAGCAGTCGTTAGTTGCAAGTATCTAGGGATGGGGAGGCCAGCAATTTCTATTTTTGGGGCTGTCCCTTTAGAGATTTGTCAGAATAGTTAGCTTCTGATCGCTCAGCCCTGACGCCACCAGCTCCAATCCCGCCGCCCCATCACTTCAGCTAGCTTCTGTGCGGGGATCTTGGCCTGCTTCCTGATGATCTTGATTAGCCAATTGCAATGGAGAATAGGGGATTCGAACCCCTGACCTCTGCGGTGCGATCGCAGCGCTCTACCAACTGAGCTAACTCCCCGATCCCGGCGGGATGGCCTCCGGTGGAATGACGCTATCAGTTCTTAACAGCCCTGGGGGGCGATTTAAGGGGGAGGCTCGGGGTGCTGCCTGGGCTGATGTCCGGCCCCCGGGCAATCAGCAAGCCCTCCTTGACTGATTCCGGCCTGGTGCTGGCCTGGACCAGGGCATCCTGTGATCAGCTGTGAGGATCTCCAGACGGGGGCGGCGCGCAGCAATGAGAATGGAACGACCCATCTGGCCCTGTTGTGAACGAGTCCCCCATGGCCGAGTCCCAAGCAATCACCCCCGAGCTGCTCGAAGGCTTTGATGAGGCCTCGATCGCTGAGCTGGCCCAACGCCTCGACGAGGACGATTACCCCACACCCTTTGAGGGTCTCAGTGACTGGCACCTGATGCGGGCCTTGGCGATTCACCGGCCTGAGCTGGCCAGGCCCTACGTGCATTTGGTGGATCAGGAACCCTTCGATGAGGACTAGTTGGTAAGGACTAAGCACCAGGGCCCCGCTCAGGCCGTGCCCGATCCCTTGGCGGGCCGGCGCATCCTGGTGGGAATCAGCGGCAGCATTGCGGCTGTGAAGCTGCCCCTGGTGGTCAGCGCCCTGGTCCAGCGGGGCGCCCAGGTGCGCTGCGTGCTCACCCCCAGTGCCGCCCAGCTAGTGAGTGCCCCGGCCTTGGCCAGCCTCAGCCGGGCGGCGGTGGCCCTCGATGGCGACCAGTGGAACCACCGCGAATCCCGGCCGCTCCACATCGAGCTGGCCGAATGGGCCGAGCTGGTTTTGTTGGCGCCCTTGAGTGCCACCAGCCTGGCCCGCTGGGTCCATGGCCTCGGCGACAGCTTGTTGGCCTCGGTGCTCCTGGCGACCGAGGCGCCGGTGTTGGCGGCAGCAGCCATGAACACAGCCATGTGGCAATCCCCTGGCGTGGCCCGCAACTGGGAGGCCCTGCAGGCTTTTGAGCGGGTGTTGCCCCTCGGCCCTAGTGCGGGCCTGCTGGCCTGCGATCGCCAGGGGGCCGGCCGCATGGCCGAACCAGCCGCCCTGCTGCTGGCCCTGGACTCCCTGGCCCTTTGGGGCTGGCGCCGCGATTGGGCTGGTCAGCAGCTGCTCGTCACGGCCGGCCCCACCCGCGAATGGCTCGATCCGGCCCGCTGCCTCACCAACCCCAGCACGGGGCGCATGGGCGTACTGCTCGCCCAGGCTGCCCGGCTGCGGGGTGCCACGGTGGATCTGGTCCATGGGCCCCTGGCCGTGGATCCCGCCTGGCTCGAGGGCCTGCGCTGCCATCCGATCAGCACTGGAGCCGAGCTGCAGCAGCGCCTGCGCGACCTCCAACCCGCCGCCACGGCCATTGCCATGGCGGCGGCCGTGGCCGATCACCGGCCCGCCCGGCCCCAAGCCGGCAAACTCGACAAGTCAGCCCTGGCAGATGCCATGGCGGCCGGCTGGCAGGAGGTGCCCGATCTCTTGCAGCAACTAGTGGCCCATCGACCTGCGGGCCAAAGGATCCTCGGTTTTGCCGCCCAGTCGGGCGATGGGCTCCAGCCGGCCAGGCTCAAGTTCGCCCGGAAGGGCTGCGACCTGCTGTTTGCCAACCCCATCGATGGGCCTGGCGCCGGCTTCGGAGCGTCAACCAATCAGGGCTGGCTATTGGGGCCGGGGGACCGCTGCCAGAGTCTTGCCCCGGCCAGCAAGTTGGCGATCGCCCACCAGCTGCTCACGGCCTTGCTGGCCCTGGGGCCTAGGGCTTGAGGTTGATCGCAAGGAAGCGGTCGGCCTTGCGCCGTTCACTTGGAGTTGGCCCCGTCTCCTGCGAACACGGCTTGGGCTCCACAGGCTTCTTGGGCCAGATCTAAGGGCAGCTCCTGGTCGTCCCTTTCCAGTAGGTCGAGGAAGGTGCGCAGCTGCAGGCGGGGGATATAGGGCCAGCCGCCACTGGTCTCCATGGCCTGCAGCAGCGTGAAGAACTGGTGGCGATCGGCGGGGAGGCTGGTGCGGAAGGGACCGTCCTGGATGCGCCGGTGCAGGGCCTCGATCTGGCGCAACAAGGTGAGCAGCTGCTCTGGCTGGTCCTCTAGGTCGGCGGCGATGGCATCCACATCGGCGAGCATGGCTTGGAGCCTGGGCTCCCAGGCCCTGGGTTCGGGGTTGTCGTGGGGATTGGCGTCGCGCATGGAGCCTGGGGATGGAGCTCCCGCTTACAGGTTGTTGAGAGCCGCGCAATGGTACGCGGAATCAGGGATTTGCACCGGTACTATCGCGTTTGGGTTAACCCCAAAACACGAGGTTTTTCCCTGCCTGAACGGCTTCCTACTATGCGTTTCCGTCCCCTGCTGGCCCTCGTGCTGGCGCTCTGCCTCACCCTGGTCACCGCGTGCGGCGGTGGCACCAAGGCTGTGGATCGGGCCAGTCTCACCTACGCAGACATCCACAACACCGGTCTGGCTAACGACTGCCCGACCCTGCCCGATTCCGCCCGGGGCACCATCCCCTTGGACGCCTCGGCCAAGTACCAGCTGCGTGAAATTTGCATGCACCCCAGCGAGGTGTTTGTGAAGGGCGAGCCGGCGAACAAACGCCAGGAAGCCCTATTCGTCGCTGGCAAAATCCTCACCCGCTACACCTCCAGCCTTGATCAGGTCTATGGGGACCTGACCCAGCAGGACGGCAAGCTCTCCTTTAAAGAGCTTGGTGGCATCGACTTCCAGCCCGTCACCGTGCTGCTTCCCGGTGGTGAGGAAGTGCCCTTCACCTTCTCCAGTAAGCAACTCCTGGCCACGGCAGATGGTGCTTCGATCGGCACCAGCACGGATTTCGATGGCAGCTATCGGGCTCCCAGCTACCGCACCAGCAACTTCCTGGATCCCAAGGGCCGGGGTCTGACCACCGGCTACAGCAGCGCCATGGGCCTGGTGCCCGCCGGCGATGACGCCGACCTCCTCAAGGAGAACGTCAAGCGCTATGTCGACGGCACCGGCTCCATGAACCTGTCAATCACAAAGGTTGATGCGGCGACCGGCGAATTCGCCGGGGTGTTCACGGCGATCCAGCCCTCTGACACTGATATGGGTAGCAAGCCTGTCGTTGACGTCAAAGTCACCGGCCAGTTCTACGGCCGTCTCGAAAAGGTCTAAACGGGCCTGGCTCCCCAACCCCAAGCGCCTGGGACTTCCCCTCCAGGGGCTTGGGGTTGCAGCCCTAGCTCCAGCCTGGCCAGGCTTGCAGCCAGAGCTCTTACAGCCTTTTAGATCCAGTGATCTCAACCATCTCGGGGGCTCAGGCCCCCTTTTTTTTATGGTTGCCTGGTCCTTGTTTGGGGCGCTTGCAGCTTGGGGCTGCTGTCATCTTTGACCTTGCTTCTGGTCCGATGCGCGCGCTCTGGGAGAATCCCCCCCTAGCTGCCACCAGCCGAGCCGATGACCAGCACCCTCGCCGCCGGACCCGCTTCCCGTGGCCTAATAGCCCCCCATGGCGGGGTGCTGGTTGATCTGCGGGTGCCGGCGGAGCAGCGCGATGCCGTCAAGGCCGGCGTCGACCACGTGATCGAGTGCAGCGACCGCAATGCCTGTGACGTGGAGCTGCTGATGGTGGGTGGCTTCTCGCCCCTGCGCGGCTTCATGCCCCAGGAGGATTACCTCTCGGTGGTGGCCAGCCACCGCACCAGCAGCGGCCTGCTCTTTGGCCTGCCGATCGTGATGGACACCCAGCGCGACGATGTGCAGGTCGGCGAGCGCCTACTACTTACCTACAGGGGCCAGGACCTGGCGGTGATGACCGTGGAGAGCCGCTGGGAGCCTGACAAGGCCCGCGAGGCCCTCGGCTGCTACGGCACCACCTCCCTGGACCACCCCGCCGTGAAGATGATCGCCACCGAGCGGGGCCGCGTCTATCTGGGCGGGCCGATTGAGGGCCTGGACCTGCCCAGCCGGGTGTTCCCCTGCAAGAGCCCGGCTGAGGTGCGCGCCACCCTGCCAGAGGGCCAGGACGTGGTCGCCTTCCAGTGCCGCAACCCCATCCATCGCGCCCACTACGAGCTGTTCACAAAGGCCCTGGAGGCCAGCAACGTCAGCGACCAGGCTGTGGTGCTGGTCCATCCCACCTGCGGCCCCACCCAGGACGACGACATCTCCGGCGCGGTGCGCTTCGAGACCTATGAGCGCCTCGCCGCTGAGGTGAATAACCCCCGCATCCGCTGGGCCTACCTGCCCTATTCGATGCACATGGCCGGTCCGCGTGAGGCCCTGCAGCACATGATCATTCGCAAGAACTACGGCTGCACCCATTTCATTATTGGCCGCGACATGGCCGGCTGCAAGAGCTCGATCACGGGTGACGACTTCTACGGCCCCTACCAGGCCCAGGATTTCGCCCGCGACAACGCCAGGGAGCTGGGCATGGAAACCGTGCCTTCGCTCAATCTTGTCTACACCGAGGAGGAGGGCTACGTCACCGCCGAACACGCCGAGGCCCGGGGCCTGCACGTGCGCAAGCTCAGTGGCACCCAGTTCCGCCAGATGCTGCGCAGCGGCGAGGAGATCCCTGAATGGTTCGCCTTCCGTAGCGTGGTGGAGGTTCTGCGCGCTGCCTGAGGGGCAGAACTCCCGTGGGCGCCAGCTCTCGCCTGGTGCCGTTTAACATTCCTTTACTAAACCGATCGGAGAGAGCAAGGTGAAGAAGCGTTGGCGCAATGCGGGTCTCTACGTGCTAGTGGCGATCGTGGTGATCGCCGTGGGCACCGCCTTCCTCGACCCCCGGCCCGATCCCGCCCAGGCGACCCGCACCCTGCGCTACAGCGTTTTCATTGAGGCTGTGGAGGCCAACTCCGTGTCGCGGGTGTTGATTTCGCCGGACCGCGGCACCGCCCAGGTCGTCGAGAACGACGGCCAGCGCGCCATCGTCAACCTGGCTCCCGACAAGGACCTGCTCAAGCTGCTGACGGCCCATAACGTCGACATCGCCGTCCAACCCAGCCGGGAGCCGGCCGCCTGGCAGCAGGCCGTGGGCAGTCTGATCTTCCCGCTGCTGCTGCTTGGGGGCCTGTTCTTCCTGCTGCGCCGCGCCCAGGGAGGCGGCGGCAACCAGGCCATGAACTTTGGCAAGAGCAAGGCCCGGGTCCAGATGGAGCCCCAAACCCAGGTGACCTTCGGCGATGTGGCCGGCATTGAGGGCGCCAAGCTCGAGCTCACCGAGGTGGTCGACTTCCTCAAGAACCCCGATCGCTTCACGGCCGTAGGCGCCAAGATTCCCAAGGGCGTGTTGCTGGTGGGCCCTCCCGGCACCGGCAAAACCCTTCTGGCCAAAGCCGTTGCTGGCGAAGCGGGCGTGCCCTTCTTCTCGATCTCCGGTTCGGAGTTTGTTGAGATGTTCGTGGGCGTCGGCGCCTCCCGGGTGCGCGACCTGTTCGAACAGGCCAAAAAGAATGCCCCTTGCATCGTCTTTATCGACGAAATTGATGCCGTGGGCCGCCAGCGGGGCGCTGGCCTCGGCGGTGGCAACGATGAGCGGGAGCAGACCCTCAACCAGTTGCTCACCGAGATGGATGGCTTTGAGGGCAACACCGGCATCATCATCGTGGCTGCCACCAACCGGCCTGATGTGCTCGATGCCGCCCTGATGCGGCCGGGTCGCTTCGATCGCCAGGTGGTCGTTGACCGCCCCGACTACGCCGGCCGCCTCCAGATCCTCGGAGTCCACGCCCGCGGCAAAACCCTCTCCAAGGACGTGGACCTCGACAAGGTGGCTCGCCGCACTCCCGGGTTCACCGGCGCCGACCTGGCCAACCTGCTCAATGAGGCGGCGATCCTGGCGGCCCGCCATGAGCTCACCGAAATCTCCATGGATGAGGTGAACGACGCGATCGAGCGGGTGATGGCCGGCCCTGAGAAAAAAGACCGGGTGATGAGCGAGAAACGCAAGCGCCTGGTGGCATACCACGAGGCCGGCCACGCCCTGGTTGGTGCCCTGATGCCCGATTACGACCCGGTTCAGAAGATCAGCATCATTCCCCGCGGCCAGGCCGGCGGCCTCACCTTCTTCACCCCCAGTGAAGAGAGGATGGAATCGGGTCTCTATTCCCGCTCCTATCTGCAAAACCAGATGGCCGTCGCCCTGGGCGGCCGTGTTGCCGAAGAAATCGTCTATGGCGAGGATGAGGTTACAACTGGTGCTTCCAACGATCTCCAGCAGGTGGCCCGGGTTGCCCGCCAGATGGTCACCCGCTTTGGCATGAGTGATCGCCTTGGTCCCGTGGCCCTGGGCCGTGCCCAGGGGGGCATGTTCCTGGGCCGTGACATCGGCGCCGAGCGCGACTTCTCCGAAGACACCGCTGCCGCCATCGACGAGGAGGTGTCTGAGCTGGTCGCAGTGGCCTATAAGCGGGCCACCAGCGTGCTCACCAACAATCGCTCCGTTCTCGATGAACTGGCCGACATGCTGGTGGAGAAGGAAACCGTGGACGCGGAGGGCCTGCAGGAGCTGCTCATCCGCAGTCCGGTGCAGGTCGCTGAATACGTCTGAGCGGTTCACCCCTGGGATAAGAGACCCAAGGGGGCTGGTGCACTCTTTGCTTGCCCAGCCACTGCTGGCCGTTTTGCGGCCGCGCTCGATCCAACAGGCCGAACATCAGCTGGAGAGGCTCCAGGAGGTGGGTCTTGTTCATGTGGAACTTGCCGTGGAGCCTTCAAGGGCCTGGAGCCAGGACTGCCTAAGTCTGGCGGCTACTTTCCCCGCCCTGCGCTTGGGAGCGGCTTCGGTCACGGCCCCGGAGCAGCTGGAGGCTGTGGCTGACGGTGGCCTGGACTATGCGGTGTCTCCGATCTTCGATCCGGGGCTGCTGCAGCGGGCGCGCGAACTTGGCCTGACCCTGGTGCCTGGCGTCCAAAGCCCCACCGAAGTGCACCAGGCCCAGCGGCTGGGCTGCGCGATTGTCAAATTGTTTCCGGCGCGGCCCCTGGGGCCTACCTATTGGGCCTCCCTGGCGGGCCCCTTGGGGCCCCTGCCCTTTTGCATCGCCGCGGGTGGGCTGGCCTGTGCCGATGTGATCCACTGGCTGCAGCAGGGGGTTGATGCCGTAGCCCTGGGCGGTTGCTTGTTTGCTATGGCCCCAGGACCGGGCCAGCAGCCAGGTGCATTAGTCCTAGATCGGGATCCAGGGCACCTGGATCCCGATCTAGCTGGCTTGGTTCGGCAGCTGGCCGGGCGCACTCACCAAAGGCTGCACTGAGCCTGCTGGCGCAGCAGGTGGTCCGCTAACACCAGGGCCACCATCGCCTCCACCATTGGCACGGCCCTGGGCAGCACACAAGGGTCGTGGCGGCCCTTGGCGGCCAAGGTGGTGGCCTCCCCATTGGCTGTGATCGTGGCTTGGGCCTTGCGGATCGTGGCGGTGGGCTTGAAGGCCACCTTCAACTGGATGGCTTCGCCATTGCTGATGCCGCCCTGGATTCCGCCGGAGTTATTGGTGGCGGTGCGCAGGCGTCCGTCCTCGCTGGGCAGAAAGGCATCGTTGTGTTCGCTGCCCTTGAGCAGGGTGCCGCCGAAGCCCGACCCGATTTCAAAGCCCTTGGTGGCAGGCAGGGACATCAGGGCCTTGGCCAGGTCCGCCTCCAGCTTGTCGAACACCGGCATGCCCAGACCCACGGGCGGCCGCCGCACTAGGCATTCGATTACGCCGCCACAGGAATCACCCTCCCGGCCAATCGCCTCGATCCGTTCAATCATTTGCTCCGCCACCTCAAGATCGGGGCAGCGCACAATCGTGCGTTCGATCGCCTCCAAGCTGACGCTGGCCGGATCGATCTCGGCCTCAATCGTGTGGATACGCCGCACCCAGGCCAACACTTCGGTGCCATGGGCCTTGGCCAGAAGCTGCTTGGCAATGGCGCCGGCCGCTACCCGGCCGATCGTTTCTCGGGCGGAGGCCCGGCCGCCGCCACTGCGGGCCTGGATGCCGTATTTGGCCTGGTAGGTGGCATCGGCATGGGAGGGCCGAAAGGCCACCTCCATGTCCTTGTAATCGCTGGGGCGTTGGTCCTTGTTGCGCACCACCATGGCGATGGGCGTGCCCAGGGTGACGCCATCCAGCAGGCCGCTGAGGATCTCCACCTGGTCTTCTTCCTTGCGGGGCGTGGTGATCCGGCTCTGGCCGGGTTTGCGCCGGTCCAGCTCTGCCTGGATGGCGGCCAGATCCAGCTCCAGCCGCGGCGGACAGCCATCGACAATCACCCCGACCCCACCGCCATGGGATTCCCCGAAGGTGCTGATGCGGAATAGGTCGCCGAAGCTGCTGCCCATGGGGAAATTGTGCTGGGGTGGAGCCTACAAAGGCTTCCGCCGCTGGACTGGCCAGGCGACTGGGGCCCAGTCAATCGGTGGAGCTGATATCAGCCCGGGGCAGGCACCCGTTGGGCCTTGTCTTCGGCATTGGCAAAAATTGGGTTAGGACACAATCGCCTTGCTAGCGAGCATGGCCAGCAGCTCAGGTAGCTCGTCCATGGGCACGGGCGGCGAAAACAGATAGCCCTGGCCTCGGCGGAATCCCATGTTGCTGAGGATCAGCCGTTGGGCTTCGGTTTCGATGCCCTCGGCGGTGATTTCCACACCACAGGCATGGCCCATCTCGAGCATGGCCCGACACAGGGAGCGGGCCTCCTCTGAGGTTTCGATACTATCGACGAAGGATTTATCGACCTTGACATGGTGGAAGGGGAAGGCCCGCAGTACCACTAGGGAGGCATAGCCGGTGCCAAAATCGTCGAGGGCCAACTTGAAGCCCCGTTCCACCAGCCGGTCCAGCACATCGCGGGAGGGCCCTTCGGTTTCCAGCCAGCGGCTTTCTGTTACCTCCAAGCAGATGCGCTCCGGTTTGACATCAAACAGCTCGAGCCCCTCCATGACCTCGTCGAAGAACTGTTGGCGCATCAATTGATGCACCGAAAGATTGACGTTGACAACCATCTCTGTGGTGCTCAATTGGGGGTGATGGGAGATCTGGTAAGCGGCATAGAGCATCTGCAGTCCCAGGCTGTCAATCAGGCCGGTCGCCTCGGCAATGTTGATACAATTTTGTGGCGAAACCCCTGTCAGCATGCCACGTTTAGGCCGAAAAAGAAGTTCGCTCCCAATCGGCATCCCACTGTGAAGATCAACGATTGGTTGGCCATGGGGATTGATTTGGGATTGCCGCACCACGTCCTCAAGTTTTTGGGCAACCACCAAGCGATCCTGAACCTCATTAAGTTGATGGGAATCCACCAGTACTACGCGGTTACGGCCGCCCTCCTTGGCCCGGCGGGTGGCCGCATCGGCCTGCATAATTGCTTGGTTGAGATCGAAGTCCACATCGGCGCAATTGATAAGTCCCATTGAAAGGGTCAGGCGGGCCCGGGCATGCTCGATAAACATCGCTTCGCCATCTAGCTCGCTTGCGAGTTTATCGAGACGCGCCATGATCTCCTGGGGGTCGCCTTCAATCAGGGCGATGAACTCATCGCCGCCGAAGCGAGCCAGCAGTTCATAGGGGGCCAGGCGTTCTTTGAGCTTTTTGCCTAAATATTGAAGAAGTTTATCGCCCAGGTGGTGGCCGTAGTTGTGGTTGAAGAGTCGGAAGTTATCTAAGTCGATAAAGGCCAGGCAGATCGTTCTGCCTTCTGCTCGGTATTGGGTCAGGATCTCTGCCGATCGCGCCTGGAGCTGGTGGCGGTTGCCAAGCCCCGTGAGGCCGTCTTGCCACGCTTGGCGGCTGCGTTCTTCATCGCGCCGGTGGCGCTCGGTGGCAATCGTGGCCAGATGGATGAAATGGTCGACCAGACCCTGCTCTGTATCGGCAGGGAAGTGTCTGTCCTGGTAATAGAGCCCAAAGACGCCAAGCTGGCTCCCGTCCTGGGGGGAGAGCAGCGGCGTCGACCAGGTCGACTGGATCTGGTGTTCCTGGTAGAGGTCCCGCTGGCCTTCCCAGATTGGGTCACTGGCCACGTCCTCGCAAATCACAGGCTCGTTGCGGTACAAGCAGGTACCGCAGCTGCCAGCGTGGGGTCCGGGCACCAGGCCCTCGAGGGTTTGCTGGAGGCTCTGGGGCAGTTTGCCGAAGCCGCCATGGCTCAAGTGGTTGTTACACGGGTCGTAGTAGAGGATTGAAGCCCGCGCCTGGGGCATGCAGGTTTCGGCCAAGCAGGCAATCGCATCGAGTGTTCCCTTCAGCGGTTTGCCCTGGGCGACCCGTTCGAGTATCCCCTGTTGCCCCTGGAGTAAGGCCCCGGCGATGACCAGGTCAGGGGTCTGTTGGGGCGAGGCCACGGTGGTGGTCATATTAATTGTTTGTTGGATTATCGGTTTTTGGCTCCTGATTTGAACAGGAACCAATTTGTTAAATTCTAACAGCCATAAAAAATCCCCCTTGGGGGAGGGGGATGAAGTGAATTCAAGCCCTAGGGCCAGGAGGTGAGGGGATCAACCGATCGCAGGTGCGGTCAGAGCCACGGGGGTGGACTGGGCAGCAGCTAGGTCAAGGGGGAAGTTGTGAGCATTGCGCTCGTGCATCACTTCCATGCCAAGGCCAGCGCGGTTCAGCACATCGGCCCAGGTGTTAAGCACCCGACCTTGGGAATCAAGGATCGACTGGTTGAAGTTGAAACCGTTGAGGTTGAAGGCCATCGTGGACACGCCGAGGGCGGTGAACCAGATGCCGACAACGGGCCAGGCTGCAAGGAAGAAGTGCAGGCTGCGGCTGTTGTTGAAGGAGGCGTATTGGAAGATCAGGCGACCGAAGTAACCGTGGGCAGCCACGATGTTGTAGGTCTCTTCTTCTTGGCCAAACTTGTAGCCGTAGTTCTGGGACTCGGACTCGGTGGTTT
>CAMCMT010000013.1 GCA_945875915.1 Synechococcus sp. UW140
TTGTTGAAGTTGCGGGTGCTGGTGGAGAACACGGTGGTGTTGTCTTCGACCCGGGCCTGGTTGCCCATGCAGAGGGAGCAGCCGGGCATCTCCATGCGGGAGCCCGCCTTTTCAAAGATGGCGTAATAGCCCTCGGTTTTGAGCATCTCCTCGTCCATGCGGGTGGGCGGGCAGACCCACAGCTGGGCCTCATTGGTTCCCTGACCCTCGAGCACCTTGGCGGCGGCCCGGTAGTGGCCGATGTTGGTCATGCAGGAGCCGATGAACACCTCATCCACTGGCGTGCCGGCCTCGTCTGAGAGCAGTTTGACGTTGTCGGGATCGTTGGGGCAGGCCAGGATCGGCTCGGTGATGTCATCGAGGTTGATCTCGATCACGGCGGCGTACTCGGCGTCGGCATCGGCCTCCAGCAGCACCGGATTGGCCAGCCAGGCCTCCATCGCCTTGATGCGGCGGGCCATGGTGCGGGCATCGCTATAGCCGCGGGCAATCATGTTCTTGAGCAGGGCCACATTGCTGCGCAGGTATTCACTCACTGTCTCCACCGACAGCTTGATCGTGCTGCCGGCGCAGGAGCGCTCCGCCGTGGCATCGGTGAGTTCAAAGGCCTGCTCGAGTTTGAGGTCGGGCAGCCCCTCGATTTCCATGATGCGGCCGCTGAAGATGTTGATCTTGCCGGCCTTGGCCACGGTGAGCAGCCCCTGCTGGATCGCCACATAGGGAATGGCGTTGACCACATCGCGCAGGGTCACGCCCGGTTGCAAGGAGCCGGAAAAGCGCACCAACACCGATTCCGGCATGTCCAGGGGCATGGCGCCGATGGCGGCGGCGAAGGCCACCAGGCCCGAGCCGGCCGGGAAGGAGATGCCCAGGGGGAAGCGGGTGTGGCTGTCGCCACCGGTGCCGACGGTGTCGGGCAGCAGCATGCGGTTGAGCCAGCTGTGGATGATGCCATCGCCCGGGCGCAGGGCGACGCCGCCGCGGGAGCTGATGAAATCGGGCAGTTCGGCGTGGGTCTTGAGGTCCACCGGCTTGGGATAGGCGGCGGTGTGGCAGAAGCTCTGCATCACCAGATCGGCCGAAAAGCCCAGGCAGGCCAGCTCCTTCATCTCATCGCGGGTCATGGGCCCGGTGGTGTCCTGGGAGCCCACGGTGGTCATCAGCGGTTCGCAGCTGGTGCCGGGCCGCACGCCCTCCAGGCCGCAGGCCTTGCCCACCATCTTCTGGGCCAGGGTGAAGCCCTTGCCCGTGTCGGCCGGGGCGCTGGGGCGGATGAACAGATCACTGGGGCCCAGGCCCAGCTGGCTGCGCACCTTGTCGGTGAGGGAGCGGCCAATCAGCAGGGGAATGCGGCCGCCGGCGCGCACCTCATCGGCGATCGTGCTGGGCTTGAGCTCGAAGCGGGCCACAATCTCGCCGGCGCCAGCCTGGCCGGCCGCCCGCTCGATCGTGCCGGCGTAGGGGCGAATCGTGATCACATCGCCCGAGTTCAGGGCCGACACATCACATTCAATCGGCAGGGCGCCGGAGTCTTCGGCGGTGTTGAAAAAGATCGGCGCAATCTTGCCGCCCAACACCACACCGCCACTGCGCTTGTTCGGCACGTGGGGGATGTCGGTGCCGGTGTGCCAGAGCACGGAATTGATTGCCGACTTGCGCGAGCTGCCCGTGCCCACCACATCGCCCACGTAGGCGACGGGATGGCCCTGCTGCTTGAGCTGGCTGATCAGCTCCAGGCCGCCGGGCATGCGGGTTTCCAGCATCGCCATGGCGTGCAGGGGGATGTCCGGGCGGGTGGTGGCGTGGGTGGCCGGCGAGAGGTCGTCGGTGTTGGTTTCGCCCTCCACCTTGAACACGGTGACGGTGATCTCTGCGGGCAGCTCCGGCTTGGCGGTGAACCATTCAGCGGCGGCCCAGCTGTCCACCACCTGTTTGGCGTAGGCGTTGGTTTCGGCCAGCTCCAGCACGTCGTGGAAGGCGTCGTACACCAGCAACGTGCGGCTCAGGCCCGTGGCGGCGGCGCTGGCGATGGCCGGATCGCCATGGGAGAGCAGGGCGATCAGGGCGCTGACGTTGTAGCCGCCGATCATGGTGGCGAGCAGGCGCACCGCCTCCAGGGGGCTCACCAGGGGGCTGGTGCTGCTGCCCTGGGCCACGGCGCTCAGCCAGGTGGCCTTCACATAGGCGGCCTCATCCACCCCCGGCGGGATGCGTTCGCCCAGCAGGTGCAGCAGCACGCCCTCTTCGCCGGCGGGCGGCGCCTGCAGCAGCTCGGTGAGGGCCTGGGCCTGCTCCGCCGACAGGGGTAGCGGCGGCACACCCTGGGCTTCCCGTTCCAGGGCGGCCAGGCGATAGGCGCTGAGCATGCCGGAGGCCTCCATCGGGATGGGATTCACAGATCCATCCATTCTTCTTGGCCGCGGGGCCGGCCTTTGGTGGCGATCGTTGCCAAAGGCCGGCCCAAACCCGACCCATTTCGTAGGCTGGATTGATCCCACCAGCTGTTGCAGCGCCCGCCTCCGGCCATGATCCCCACCTCCGATTTGCACGTGGTGGAAACCCGGCCGTTGGTTCCCCCCGCCCTGCTTCACCGGGACCTGCCCTTAAGCGAGCGCTCCGTCGCCACGGTGCAGGGGGCCCGCGAGCGGATCAAGGCGATCCTGCGCGGCGACGACCCGCGGCTACTGGTGATCGTCGGCCCCTGCTCGGTCCACGACGTGGCCGCCGCTAAGGAGTACGCCAGCGCCATCGCCGCCGAGCAGGCGCTCCACAAGGACCAGCTCGAAGTGGTGATGCGGGTCTATTTCGAGAAGCCGCGCACCACCGTGGGCTGGAAGGGCCTGATTAACGATCCCCACCTCAACGGCAGCTACGACATCAACACCGGCCTGCGCCTGGCCCGGGAACTGCTGCTGCACCTGGCCGAACTGGGCCTGCCGGCAGCCACCGAACTGCTCGATCCGGTGGTGCCCCAATACATCGCCGACCTGATCAGCTGGACGGCAATTGGCGCCCGCACCACCGAAAGCCAGACCCACCGGGAAATGGCCTCGGGGCTATCCATGCCGATCGGCTTCAAAAACGGCACCGATGGCAGTGCGATCACGGCGATCAATGCCATGGAGGCCGCCGCCCGCCCCCACCATTTCCTTGGCATCAACCACGAAGGCCAAGCCGCCATCGTCACCACCACCGGCAACCCCGATGGCCACCTGGTGCTGCGCGGCGGCAAGAGCGGCACCAATTACCACGCCGAAGCCGTGCAGGAAGCAGCAGAAGCCCTGGCCAAGGACGGCCTGCCGCCCCGGCTGATGGTGGATTGCAGCCACGGCAATTCCAACAAGGATTACCGGCGCCAGGGCGTGGTGGCCACCCAGGTGGGTGAGCAGCTGGTGGCGGGATCGCGCCACATCATGGGCGTGATGATCGAAAGCCACCTGGTGGCCGGCAACCAGAAGATCCCCTCAGACCTCTCCCAGCTCACCTACGGCCAGAGCATCACCGACGCCTGCATCGACCTGGCGTCCACCCGGGAGGTGCTTGCCGGCCTGGCAGAAGCAATGGCCACGGCCCAACGGGGTCTGGTCAAGGCCTGAGCAGGCTCCAGAGCAGGCCCACCGCCAGGGGCACGCTCAAGTTGTCGAGGCCATAGGCGCTGAGCTGCTCCAGGCCAACGGCCAGCGCCGTGATCAGAAGGATTGCGAGGGCCGCCTGGGGCGGACCGGCCGCCGCCCAGTGCGCCAAGCCCGATCCCGATCCAGCGCCCGCAGGCCCCTGCAGGCTCCAAAGCAGGCCCAACACAGTGGCACTGGCGATCGCCATCGCACTGGTGCCCACCAGGGATTTGCGCTGGCCAAGCAGGCTCCAGCTGGGGGATCGCACCAGGGGTCCCAGCAGGCCGGCCAGGCCATCACCAAAGGCCATCACCAGCACCCCGGCGGCCACGGCAGCGGGCTGGGCGGGCCAAAACAGGGCCAACAGCACGGTGATCGAAGCGCCGTAGGCGACCGTGCCGTAGCTGGGTCGGCCCACGTCCTCCACCGCTGGTAGCAGGCGAAAGCGATGGTTCAGGGCCGTGAGCAGGGTCACCGCCGCCGCCGCCGGCAAGGCGATCCCGCGCTCGATCTGCAGGGCCCAGGCGAGCAACACCACTGGGCCAGTGCCCATGTGAACCAGCTTGCGGCTCCACTCCCGCTGCTCGGGCCAACGGCGGCGCACCAGCAGGGCCAGGGCCAGAAGCCCAGCCAAATAGAGGACCACCACGGCAATCGCCAGGCTCTGGCCCTGGGGGCCGGATCCAGCCGCCCTAACCAGCTCAGGACTTACCAACCGTCTGCGCTTCAGCCAGCGTTGATCATGCCGCCCGCTCGAAGTTGGTCATCATCCGCAGCTTCAAGATCGCCTTGGCTTCCAGCTGGCGCACCCTCTCGCGGGACACATTGATCTGACGGCCAATTTCGGCCAGGGTAAGGGGCTCACTGCCCTCCAGACCAAAGCGCATTTTGATGATTTTTTGTTCCCGTTCGTTGAGCTGGGACAGCCAGTTGCCGAGGTGCTCCTTCTGCAGCGTGCGGTCCATCGAATCCATCGATTCGCCGCTGGCGGGATCGGCGATCAGCTCGCCCAGGGTGCTGCGGTCCTCTTCGCCGCGGGCATGGGCATCGAGGGAGGCGCAGGGGGCGCTCTGGGAAATTAGATCTTCCAGCTCCTGGGGCGGCATGCCCATGGCATGGGCCAGTTCCAGCCGGTAGGGCTGACGGCCCAGGCGATGGGACAGCTCCCGGCTGATGCGCCGCATCTTCGAGAGTTTTTCGCTCACATGGATCGGCAGGCGGATTGTGCGCGCGCTGTTGTCGATGGCCCGGGTCATGCCCTGGCGAATCCACCAATAGGCATAGGTGGAAAATTTGTAGCCCATGGCCGGGTCGAACTTATCAACAGCCCGCTCCAAGCCGATCGCCCCTTCCTGCACTAGATCAAGCAGCTCTAGGCCCTGGTTCTGATACTTTTTAGCGACGCTAACAACGAGTCGCAGGTTGGCGGCCATCATGCGATTCCGGGCCCGGGTGCCCATGCGGATTTGGTGGCGCTGGCGGGGGGTGATCTGGTCGGCCGGCAATTCCCGCAGCTGCTTCATCGCCTGCACGTGGTGGGCGAGTTCGATTTCTTCGGCGGGGGTAAGCAAGGGAACACGGCCGATCGTGCTCAGATACCAGCCGACCGAATCAGCCCCTAGTCGGCCACCTTGGCGACTGGCTACAGCTTTGGCCTGGGCAGATTTGCGGGCTGGCGCCGATTGGCGAGGTGCCGATTTTTCTGACGGCGAATGCCGCAAATGCCCGGGAGATAACTCCTGAGGGGGTGAAGACCCCGCGGAATGCTGAGGTATCCCCATGACCCCCTGCCTCCTTATTCAATTTTGCCCGAATGTAGCACCAAGACGCAATCAGCAAGGGTGTCAAATCGGAAAGGTTTCTCGGTTCAGCCCTGCTTTTTGCTGATTTGCCCATCTGGCACCCGTCGCCGACAGCATATCTGGCCATTTTGCGCAGCCCATGGGTTGATCGAGGTCAGGACTCCGGCACCGCAAGAGTGCGCCAACCCTGCATCAACTCATCTTGAATCCCATGCATCTCAGACTCGGGCTGACGCTGGCTAAACTGGCCATCAGGGGCCATATCCCAGGCGCTGCAGTTGTCGGCCAGGTAGGCATTCAGGAGATTTTGTAGTTGTTGACGCAGAATTGGCTCCTCGATTGGGGTAACTGCTTCGACCCGTCGATCTAGGTTGCGGGGCATCCAGTCAGCGCTGCCGAGATACAGCTCATCATCGCCGCCGTTGGTAAACCAGAACACCCTTGAATGTTCGAGAAAGCGGCCAATCACGCTCGAAACACGGATATTGTCGCTGATCCCGGCTAGCCCAGGCCGCAGGCTGCACATGCCCCGCACCAGCAGGTCGATCGACACGCCGGCCTGGGAGGCGGCATAGAGCCGCTGGATGATGCGGGGATCCACCAAGGAATTCATCTTGGCCTTGATCTGGGCCGGCCGGCCGGCCTGGGCATGGGCCGTTTCCCGTTCGATCAGGGCCTCCATGCCGTTGCGCAGGGTTACGGGGGCCACCAGCAGCTTGCGGAAGCTCTGCTGTTTGGAGAAGCCGGTGAGGTAGTTGAACAGCTCGGCCAGGTCCTGGCCCAGCTCCGGCCTGGCCGTGAGCAGGCCCAGGTCGGTGTAGAGGTTGGAGGTTTTTGAGTTGTAGTTGCCCGTGCCGATGTGGGCGTAGCTGCGCAGCCGGTCCTTTTCCTTGCGCACCACCAGGGTCACCTTGGTGTGGGTCTTGAGGCCCAGCACCCCATACACCACATGGACACCGGAGCGCTCCAGCTGGCGGGCCCACTGGATGTTGTTGTCCTCGTCGAAGCGGGCCTTGAGCTCCACCAGGGTCATCACCTGCTTGCCGTTTTCGGCCGCCCGGATCAGGGCGGCGATGATCGGCGAGTTCTTGGAGGTGCGATAGAGGGTCATCTTGATCGCCAACACCGAGGGGTCATCGGCGGCCTGGTTGATGAACTCCTCCACCGAGGTGGAGAACAAATCAAAGGGATGGCAGAGCAACACATCGCCGCGGCGCAGCACCGAGAAAATGCTTCGAAATTCCTCCGGCTTGATCGAGCCATCGTCGAGTTGGCTCTTCTGGGCCCGGGCCAGGGCTGGGGCCGTGCGGCCCATGAAGGGCCTGTCCTTCAGCTGGGGCAGGGGCACCGCCTGCAGGCTCATCAGGTCATCGAGGCCGAGGGGACCATTGATCCGGTAAAGGTCCTGGGGCTCCACCGCCGTGCCTTCAATCAGCAGGTCCACCACCTCCTGGGGCATCTCGTTGGCCACCTCCAGGCGCACCACCTCACCACCTAGGCGGCGTTTGCGCAGGCCCTCCTGCAGGGCCAGCATCAGGTCGTCGGCTTCGAGATCCCGCAGTTCCAGGTCGGCGTCGCGGGTGACGCGGAAGAAGTAGTGGCCCTCCACCACCATGCCCGGGAAGAGGCGCTGCAGGTTGAAAGACACCACCTGCTCTAGGGGGACGGCGGTGAACACCGGCGCTGGACGGCGTTCGCAGAGGTCGGTGGGAATCTGCACAAACCGGGGCAGGTTCTTCTGGGGCACCTTGATCCGGGCAAACTGAAGATGGCCCGTGTCGGGATCGCGGATTAGGGCGGCGATGTTGAGGCTGAGGTTACTAATAAAGGGAAAGGGATGGGCCGGATCCACCGCCAGGGGCGTGAGGACCGGAAAGATCGCCTCATTGAAATAGGTATTGACCCAATCTTTTTGATTGCTATTCAACTGTTCGTAGTCGAGCAGCTGCACACCATGGTCAAACAGCTGGTGTTTGAGATAGAGGCGATAGTGGGCCTGCTGCTGGTCCAAAAGGGGTTGCAGCGCCGCCTGGATGTGGTCGAGCTGCTCCTGGGGCGTCAGGCCGTCATCGCTGAGGGTGGTGATGCCGTGCTCCACCTGGGACTTCAGCGAAGCCACCCTCACCATGAAGAACTCATCGAGGTTGTTGCTAAAAATGGCGCTGAACTTGGCCTGCTCCAGCAGGGGCGTGTGTTCATCCAGGGCCAGGGCAAGCACCCGCTGGTTGAAGGCAATCCAAGCCAGCTCCCGATTGATGTAGAGCTCGGGGGGCAGAACGGGGTGGCTCATTGTTGTTCAGCCTTGCTTGGGAGGATAGGAAAAGGATGGGCTGGCCAAATGCAGTCAGCTGGTTCAATGGGAGCTTGACTGATCAGGATCAGGCTGATTGGGCCCACCCATTAAGGAAAGCATTCCTATTTAGGTGGTTCTGTGTTCGCCTGTCTTGACACCGGGCAAACCGCCGGCCACCAGGATTGCCACACCAATCAGCAGCAGGACCCCCAGCCAGAAGGGACTGCGTTGGCCGACGAGTTCATAGGCCGCACCAGCAAGGGGTGGCCCCAGGAAACTGCCCAGGCTTTGCAGTCCCTGCAGGCTACCGAGGGCTGCCCCTTGGCCATAGGAATCAAGCCGCCGCGACACCAGGCTGCGCAGGCAGGGGGTGACCAGGCCGGTGCCGAGGGCCAGCACGGCCACGGCGCCGAACACCACCGGTTGGGCGTTATTTCGGCTGGCCAGGGGAATCAGGCTGCAGCCGACGATCACAAAGCCCAGGCCCGCCAGGGTGAGGCGCCACTCGCCGAAGCGCTTCACCAGCGGGCCGATCAGCCCCCCCTGCACCACCGTGGCCACCACCCCCACGATTAAGAAGGCGGTGGTGGCCAGGCCCGGTCCCCAACCGAAGCTCTGTTTGAAATAGAGCACCAGCACGGCGGTGAAGCCGTTGACGGCCAGAAAGAAGAGAAAAAAGGCCAGGCACAGCCGCCGCACTTCCGGGTTGGTGAACACCCGATGCAGCTGGCTGAAGGGATTGAGCTCGCGCTTGCGCGGCAGGGGCCGCCGGGCCGCCACCGGGTGGGTTTCCGGCAAGAAGCCGATCACCAGGGCCAGGTTCACCACCGCAAAGCCCATGGCCGCCCACACCGGCAGGGTGACGCCGTAGCCGGCGAGAAAACCGCCGAAGGCGGGCCCAAGAATGAAGCCCAGGCCAAAGGCCACGCCGAGCAGGCCAAAGGCCTTAGCCCGGTTTTCCGGGGTGGAGATATCGGCCAACACGGCGCCGGCCGTGGCGGCGGTGCCCCCGCTGGCCCCATCCAGCAGCCGGGCGGCAAACAGCAAGACCAGGGGAATGGCGGTGCCGGCCGCCCAGGGAATTGCGGCCCAGTTGAGGCTGATCGTGATCGCAAAGAGGCCCAGCCCCAGCACCGAACCGGCCACGCAAACCGTGATCACCGGCTTGCGCCCATAGCGATCACTGAGGGCGCCGATCAGGGGCGTGACCGTGAACTGGGCTACGGCATAACTGCCCGCCAATAGCCCCAGGGTGCGCGCGTCCTGGGTGAAGCTCGCCAGCAGGAAGGGCAGCAAGGGAAACACGATGCTCTCCCCCAGCCGGTCGTTGAGCAGGGTGAGGAAGGCGCAGAAGATCGTCGATGGGCGGATCGAACGCAAACGGGCAGGCCCAAACTGACTTCAGGCTCCCATGGGAGCGGGCCCAGCTGGGGCTTGGGCTGGGGATGATGGGGCTCACGCTTCGCTGACGGATGAACCACCCCAAGCCCGTGGAAGCTCCACGCCTGAGCCACCTCACCAGCTCCGGCGAGGTGCACATGGTCGATGTGGCTGATCGGCCGCAAACCCCAAGGGAGGCCGTAGCCGAAGGGTTCATCCGCATGGAGCCGGCCGTGTTGGCCCTGGTGCTGGAGGGGCGGGCCGCCAAGGGCGATGTGCTGGCGGTGGCCCGGGTGGCGGCGATCCAGGCGGCTAAGCGCACCTGGGAACTGATCCCCCTCTGCCATCCGATTGCCCTCAGCGGCGTGGGCGTGGTGATCGAGGCCGCTGCGGATGGCTCCGGGCTGCGCCTGCAGGCCTCGGCCCGCACAATCGGCGCCACCGGGGTGGAGATGGAAGCCCTCACCGCCGTGCAGGTGGGCCTGCTCACCCTCTACGACATGATGAAATCCGCCGATCCGGCCATGACCATCGGCCCGGTGAGGCTGCTGAGCAAGAGTGGCGGCCGCCATGGGGACTGGCGGCGGGATGGCTGAACCCTTTGGCCCGGAGGGCTTGCCCCTGGAGCAGGCCCGCGAGCTGATTCTGGCGGCCCTCCAGCCCCTGGGCGGGAGCGAAACCCTGCCCCTGGCCGCCTGCCTCGGCCGCGTCAGCGCCGCGGCGGTGCTGGCCAGGGAGGCGGTGCCGGGCTTCCGCGCCTCGATGATGGATGGGTATGCCATTCCTGGAGAGTCCCTCCCAGCCACTGGCAGCCGTTGGCGCCTGGTGGGTTGCTCTGCCCCAGCCGCCCCCTATGGCAGCAGCCTCGACCCGGGCGAGGCAATTCGCATCCTCACCGGGGCGCCTGTCCCTGAGGGCAGTGGCAAGGTGCTGCCCCAGGAGCTGGTGGAGCTCGCCGGCGATGGCGAGCTGGTGCTGGTGCAGGACAGCGGCGCCAACCCCTGGATTCGCCAGCCCAGCGAGGAGGCCGCCCCTGGCCAGGAATTGCTGGCTGGCGGCCAGCGCCTGGGGCCGGCCGACCTGGGCCGATTAGCCAGTTGCGGAGTGGATGCCATCGCCGTAACGCGGCGGCCGCGCCTGGGCCTGTTGATCAGCGGCGATGAGCTGCTGCCGCCTGGTGTGCAACGGGGTCCCGGCCAGATCTGGGAAAGCAACGGCACCCTGCTGGAGGCGTTGCTGCAGCGCTTGGGTTACCCGGTCGCACAGCAACTGGTGGTGGCGGACCAACCCGATCTGTTGCGCCACGCGTTACGGGAGCTAGCCCAGTGCTGTGACGTTGTTGTTAGCACCGGCGGCGTCTCGGTGGGCGATAAGGACTGGATCCGGCCCCTGGTGGCGGAGCTGGGATCGGTGAGTTTCTGGAAACTGCATCTCAAGCCGGGCCGGCCCTTTGCCTGGGGCCAATTAGCGGACAAACCCTTCTTCGGGCTGCCGGGCAATCCCGTGGCGGCGGCCATCACCGCCCTGCAGCTGCTCTGGCCCGCCCTACAACAGCTCGAAGGCGGCCAGGTGCAACTTCTACCGCGGCTGCGGGTGCGCCTGGAGGCGCCCCTGCGGCGGGGAGGCGGCCGCCCCGAACTAGCCCGGGCCGCACTGGTGATTGGCCCCCAGGGTGAGTTGCTAGCCCGGGTGAGCGGCTCCCAGGCCTCCGCCCGCATCGGCTCCCTGCAGGGGGCCGACCTGCTGCTGGAGATCCCAGCCGAGCTGGACTCCCTGGAGGCGGGCCAGGAGCTCTGGGCCCAACTGCTGCACCTACCCATCTTCTAAAAGGCATCCAGCCGGGGTGGCGGCCTGGCAAGCTCGGGACTTGGCAGGGAACTGGGCTTGACCCTGGTCTCAGAGGGGCGTATTCCCCGTGATCCAGGTGCCCTCGCCGCCGCTCCATTCCCGCTTCCAGAAGGGGGCGTCGTGCTTGAGCGCTTCGAGCAGCTCCTGGCAACAGCGTTGGGCGGGGCCGCGCCGATCGGCAGCCACGGCCACCAGCACGATCGCCTCCCCCGGCAACACCCGGCCGATGCGGTGCTCCACCAGCACGGCCTCCACGCCGTGGCGCTCGCCCATCTCCGCCGCCAATTGCTCCAGCTGGCGCTCGGTCATGCCGGGATAGTGCTCCAGCTCCAGGGCTTCAAGGGGTTGGCCGTTGGCGCAGGTGGCCCGCACCCGACCGATGAAGTGGGAGGCCGCCGCAGCCTGTCCCGGGCCTTGGCGCTCCCAAGCAACCAGGCTGGCGTGGGGATCGAAGCGGGCCGAATGCAGCTGCACCTGCAGGTGGGTCATGGCCCTCAACCTCCGCTAATCGCAGGGAGATAGGCCACCTCATCGCCATCGACGAGCAGGTGGTCCCCGTTGGCAAAACTCTGGTTGACCGCCACCCGAACAGACTCGGGCAGGGGGCCAGCGGGCAAGGCCGATGCCGCTAGCTCCCTGTCCCCCGGGGCTTGCCAGGGCTGGCCGATCTGCAGGATCTGCCACAACCGCTCGGGGGTGGGGGGGTGGGGCCCGGCTGGCACAGGGACCTGGAGCCCATCCCAACCGGCTTGCTCCCGTAGGCCGGCGAACAATCTCACCACCACGGTGATAACCCGGCCCCTGGATTCAGGGCCAGGAACGGGGTCTGCCATGGGAGTTGGAATCAGGCCATTAACCTAATTTGAATCTGTGGACAATCTGGCAAGTGAGCCTCTCGATTGCCCTTCTGACCGTCTCCGATACGCGCACCCTGGCTGAGGATCGCAGCGGCGATGCCCTACTCGCACGTCTCAGCACAGCCGGCCATCGGCTCATCGACAGGGCCCTGGTGCCCGATGACCGCTACCGCATTCGGGCGGCCGTTAGCCAATGGATTGCCGATCCCGCCGTCCAGGTGGTGATTAGTTCCGGGGGCACGGGCCTCACCGGCCGCGACGGCACTCCGGAGGCGGTGGCGCCCCTACTCGACAAAACAATTGAGGGCTTTGGTGAGCTGTTTCGGGTGCTCTCCTTTGAAACGATTGGCACCAGCAGCCTGCAAAGCCGTTGCCTGGCGGGGGTGGCCAATGGCACGGTGATCTTCGTGTTGCCGGGTTCCATCGATGCGGTGCAAACCGCCTGGGATCGGTTAATTGCAGCCCAGCTCGACGCCACCACCAAACCTTGCAATCTGGTGCAATTGCTACCGCGACTCCAAGAAGTATAAACCGTGTAAATACCTTAAGCAGAAAGGACTAAATCTTAGCAATTGATTTCCATCACGATAAGAATAACTTGGCAGCCAATCATGGACTGGGCGTAGCACAACTCTTGCCATAGGCCATCCTGCATCATTAGAATAGACCAATCAAGCAATCCGTGAACCTAGTCCCGGCTTGCGATCCCCACTAAATTGGCCCCTAATCGGGCAAAGGATTTTAAAGATCTCACAAAACAGCCCGATCATTATTTACCCACCCTTCAAGCTTACGATAAGATATAGAATTTTGGCCTACGCGCACAGCTCTCTAGGAGCCGCCTCCCTCTGCTTGCTGGTACTTGCTAGCGGCTCGCTGCTTGCCAGCCTGAAAAGAATTGGGAGCCTCCCGGTCCAGGCCGCCGAAGCCAAGCCGCTATTGGTGGGGGCGGCCAGCAGCCTCAGTGAACCACTTCAGGCCCTGGCCCCTAGCTTCGCGGCCGCTCAAAAGGTGCCAGTGCCAACCTTTTACTTCGCCGCCTCAGGCTTGTTACAGCAACAGATCCAAACGGGAGCGCCGATCGATGTCTTCGTGTCGGCTAGTGAGAAGCAGATGGACCGGCTGGAGAAGGCTGGCCTGCTGGTAGCCGGCAGTCGCCGGGTGATCGCTAGCAACCAGCTGGTGCTGGTGGTGCCCTACCGCTCGCCCCTGCACTCGCTACGGTTCAAGGGACTGGACAGCATGGCCATCCGTCGCATTGCCATCGGCGACAGCAGCGTGCCCGCCGGCAACTATGGACGTCAGACCCTGGCCTACTACGGCCTCAGTGAAGCGGTGAAGACTAAATTGGTGCCCATGGGCTCGGTTCGGGCCGTGGCCAACGCCGTAGCCGCAGGCCATGTGGATGCTGGCATTGTTTACAAAAGCGATGCCCGCAATGTGCCAAATCTGCGCATTGTGGCGGGCGCCCCCGAAGCCAGCCACGCACCGATTCGCTACAGCGCCGCCGTGATCACCGCCAGCCGCCAAGCGAAATTAGCCAGCACCTATCTGGGCAGCCTCACCACGGCCCAGGCGAGCCAGCAGTTTCGCCGCTATGGCCTGCTACCCCTGCCAGCGGCGGCGAAACGATGAACGGGGCCAGCCCCGAGCTCTCTCCCCTATGGCTGTCGTTGCGTAGCGCCAGCCTGGCGGTGCTGCTGGTGGCACCCCTGGGCTTTGTCTGTGCCAGGCGTCTGCGTCAGTTGCGGGGCTGGCAGCGGGGCCTGGCCGAACTGGCGGTGCTGTCGCCCCTGGTGCTGCCGCCCACGGTGGTGGGCTTCATCCTGCTGCAACTGCTGGGCCGCTACGGGCCGATCGGCGGACTACTCAACCGCTTTGGCTTTGAGATGGTCTTCAGCTGGCAGGCCACGGTGTTGAGCTCAGTGGTGGCGGCCTTCCCGCTGATGGTGCGCTCCTCCCTAGCGGCCCTGGAGCAGATCGATGGGTCCCTGCCCCAGGTGGCCCGCAGCCTGGGGGCCAGTGAGGGGCGAATTCTGCGCCAGATCATCCTGCCCCTGGCCATGCCGGGCCTAGTGGCCGGGGTGAGCCTCAGTTTTGCCCGGGCCCTGGGGGAATTCGGCACCACCTTGATGCTGGCGGGCAACATCCCCGGCCAGACCCAAACCCTGCCCCTGGCAATCTTCGCCGCGGTGGATGCCGGTGAGGCGGGCCAGGCCTGGTTTTGGACCCTGCTGGTGCTGCTGCTCAATGGCTGCTGCCTGCTGGTGATGCAGCTGTTTGAAATACGAGCCAATCACCGTCCACCCGGCCGAAACCGGCTTTGGGGGCTCGGCCGGCACCTGGGCCGCGTGGCCTGGACGCTGCGGCGCCAGGCCAGCCCCCTTGGCAGCCAAGGCACAAGCAGCAAGAACCACCAAGGGGGCCAAACGGTTCCCTTCTTGCTCGAGGTGGACCTGAATCACCAGCTGGGTCCCTTTGCCCTGCAATTGGCTTTCAGCAGCTCCAGCCGCAGGCTCGGCATCCTCGGGGCTTCCGGGGCCGGCAAAAGTCAGCTACTGCGTTGCCTGGCCGGGCTAGAAACACCGCAACGGGGTCGGATTGAACTCAACGGCCGGGTGCTATTCGACAGCGAACGTAAGATCAACCTGCCGTTGCAAAGGCGGCGCATCGGCCTGGTCGTGCAGCACTACGCCCTGTTTCCCCACCTCAATGTGGCGGAAAACGTCGGATTTTCTTTGTCAACGTTGCCACCCGAACAGCGACAAGAACGGGTTAGGCACCAACTCGAGCGGGTAGGGCTTCGCGAACTGGGCCATCGCTATCCCAGCCAACTCTCCGGTGGCCAACAGCAACGCATCGCCCTGGCCCGGGCCCTGGCCAGCGAACCGGACTTGCTCCTGCTTGATGAACCCTTCTCCGCCCAGGACACTTATCTGCGCCGTCAGTTACAGCAACAACTCGCCGACCTGCTACAGGTCTGCCAGGTGCCCGCCCTACTCGTAACCCACGATCTCGAAGAGGCCTACCGGCTCAGCGACGATCTGCTGGTGATTGACCAGGGGAAAATACTGGCCCATGGGCCCAAACATGAGGTCTTTGACCAGCCCCAGAACCTGGAGGTGGCACGGCTGAGCGGCTGCAAAAATTTTTCCCGAGTTCGCCCGCTTTCCCCGACCACACTTTGGGCCCTGGATTGGCAGCTAGAGATCCACTGCCCAGAAGGGATGGATACCGAGATCAGCCATGTGGGCATTCGCGCTAACCATTTTAAACTGGTACCTGCAGATCAGATCCCCCAGCCCCTGACCAGTAATCAATGGCTGTGCCAATTGATCAAGGCAAGTGAGGGGCCCTTCCAGGTGAGTGCCTATGTGGTGTTAAACGACCACCCGGGCCCCAACCAGCAGCCAATCCAGGTGGAAGTGCGCCGCGCTGAATGGCAGCAGCTTTGCGCTCGTCGCCAACCCTGGGTGCTGCAGTTACCAGTGAAGCAGCTGATGCTGCTGCATTGCAGCGCAGGGAAGACCCGGTAGGGCTCACTATCCTAAGAGATCTAAGCCAGCTACCTTCAACCGCCCAAGTAGGCCATTTCCGCTGCTGATCTCCTGCGCACTGGACCATCTATTTGGCGCTCCTCGCTATAGCGATCCTGCCGCTGGCGCCAAAGCCGACCCAGGGCCAAGCTCAGGCCGCTGGGATTGGGAACTGGCCGCAACCAGGGGCGTAGGTCCGTTCCTTGGGAGGCAAAAAGGCAGGTGTAGACCTGGCCATCGGCCGTGATCCGCAAGCGGTTGCAATCCCCACAGAACGGGGCACTGATTGAGGCCACCACCGCCAGCGCACCCTGGCCATCGCCATAGCGCCAACGGCTAGCCGTGCCATGGGCCGTTCTGCCCAGGGGCTCTAGGGGCCAGCGTTGACCAACCTGATGAACCATCTCGGCGGCCGGCATCACATCAGCCGGGCTCCAACCATTGCGCGTGCCCACATCCATCGTCTCAATCAGGCGCAGCTCCACCCCTTGGTGGCGGGCCAGCTGGGCCAGGGGCAGCAGCTGGTCATCATTGCGTCCCCTCACAATCACGGCGTTGAGCTTGAGGGCAGCGCAAGCCGGATCGAAACCGGCGGCCTTGGCATGGTCGATCGCGGCCAGAATCCGCTTGAGGGCCTGCTCCCCCCTGGCCCTATCCCCAAGCCCGGCCATCTGGGCCACGCTTTCTGCGGTGGTGCCATCGAGGCTGAGGGTGATCCGATCGAGCCCAGCTCGCCTGAGGGCCTGGGCCCGGGCCCGGTCCAGCAGGCTGCCGTTGCTGGTGAGGGCGATCTCGACAAGCCCCTGGTGGCGCAAGGGTTGCACAGCCTCGATCAAGTCCTCCAACTCCCGGTTAAGCAGGGGCTCCCCGCCCGTGAGGCGCAGGCTGGTCACCCCCAGGCCCACGGCGGCCCCAACCACCGCAACCCGTTCGGGAAGGGTCAACAGCCCAGCAGGCTCCTGGCCATCGGGAAGGCAATAGGGACAGGCAAAGTTGCAGCGGGCTGTCAACGACAGCCGCAGGACCCCAAGGGGCCGCTGGTGTTGATCCAGGGGGCGATCGGGCCGCAGGGAAGGAATCATTCTGCTAGGGAATCTAATGGATTTTGAGGGTTATTAATTCGCCAGCAAAGTTTTCGTCAAAGCTGTGCCGGGCTGGCCCCCAAATGCTTTCATTCCGGAACGTGCGCCAAAGACAATCCATCCGACGAAGTCCAAGCCTTGTTCAGGTGTTCAACGCGGCATCCCAACCCCCAGCCCAGTCGGCTGGATAGTTGCAGTTCCTCAGTTGATCGGCCGGCAATTCGATCTGATGGGGCCGCTCCTGCGCAAGCCAGGTTTGCAGCCGCCGTTCACCAGAGTCCAACAAGCGCCGCAGGTTGCTTCGACGTTGGGCCGTGGCGGGATAGCTCCCGAGCAAGGGCTGGGCACGGACGCCATCGTGGGCCAGCACGATGTCAGGCTGCTGGGCACCTGCCTGCAGCAGCAATCGCAGTGACGATTCCCCTAGCCATGGCATATCCACGGGGCAAAGCAGCAGCAGGCAACCCGGGTTGCGTTCAAACAAGCGGTGCAGGGCTAGCAACGGCCCCTGCTGGGGAGCCTGCTCAGGAACGGGGTGAATCCATAGCTGACCCTGCCTGTTCAACTCTGCCGCCAGCTCTAGGTGGCTGCTGTGCCGGGTCAACAGGGTGACCGGTTCCCCCAGGCTGCTTAGCAGACGCAATTGGCGCTCCAACCAGCTGCCCCCCTCGGGATGGGGTAACAGGGCCTTGTCCTGGCCCATGCGCCGGCTGTTACCGCCACTGAGCAGGCAGGGCCTCAGGGGCCTGGGCGGGATCGACATCAAGGGTTCTGGAACGGGAGCAGGCTGCAGCCCAAGCCGGGCTGGGGAGGCTGGCTGAACACTGGGTCGCCGACAGACAAGGCCTTGGTGGCAACCGCTACCAAGCGGGCCCCGGTGGCCTTGATCGAATGGATTGCTCCTGCCCCGGCCCCCGGCCGCCGCCCCGATGCCGCCGGTCGCCAACTCTGAATCTGCCTCCGCCCCTGGGGCCCGACCTGGGCCCGCCCGGGCCCAATGTCCCTACTGCGGCGTCGGGTGCGGCCTGGAACTCAAACCAAGCGATCCGGCCCCCGAACCCGGGCCCGCCAGCTGGAGCGTGCGGGGCGACCGCCAGCACCCCTCCTCCCTGGGCCAGGTGTGCATTAAGGGGGCCACGGTGGCCGAAACCCTCAACCACAACCGCCTGGTCCAACCCCAATGGCGCGAGCGCCTCGACCAACCCTTTCGCCCGATCGACTGGGAGCAGGCCTTCGCGATTCTGATCAACCAAATTCAACACACCCTCGCCAGCTCGGGCCCGTCGGGCTTGGCCATGTATGGCTCGGGCCAGTTCCTCACCGAGGATTACTACGTCGCCAACAAACTGTTCAAAGGGGCCCTGGGCAGCAACAACTTCGATGCCAATTCCCGGCTCTGCATGAGTTCGGCGGTGTCGGGATACGCCCGCAGCCTGGGCTCCGATGGTCCGCCCTGCTGTTACGACGATCTCGATCTGGCCGATCTGGTGGTGCTGATTGGCACCAACACGGCCGACTGCCATCCGGTGCTGTTTCAGCGCCTGCTCAAACGCAAACGCAAGACCAAAGAAGCCCTGCAAATCGTCGTGGTCGATCCCCGCGCCACCGCCACCAGTGACGCCGCCGACCTGCACCTGGCGATTCGCCCTGGCACCGATTTGGCCTTGCTGCATGGCATCGGCCATCTGCTGCTGCGCCAGGGGGCCATCGATCGCGCCTTCGTTGATCAGCACACGCAAGGATTTGCTGCCCTGGACACGCTTTGGCAGGCCTGGACGCCGGAGCGAGTCAGCATCCTGTGTGGCATTGCGATCGCCCAACTGGAGCAGCTGGCCCAGCTCTGGGCGGGCAGCCAGGCCGTGCTCAGCCTCTGGTCGATGGGGGTGAACCAGAGCCGCGAAGGCACCGCCACCGTGGGCGGCATCATCAACCTGCACCTGGTCAGCGGCCAAATCGCCCGCCCGGGGACCGGGCCCTTTTCGCTCACCGGCCAGCCCAATGCCATGGGCGGCCGCGAAGCCGGCGGCCTGGCCCAGCTGCTGCCGGGCTATCGCGCCATCGCCAACCCGGCGCACCGGGCCGAAGTGGAGCGCCACTGGGGCTTGGCCCCCGGCGCGATCGCCGCCGAGCCGGGGCTGGCGGTGTGGCAGCAGGTGGAGGCGATGGAGCGGGGCGAAATCGGCCTCTGGTGGGTGGCGGCCACCAACCCGCTGGTGAGCCTGCCTTGGCTGGATCGGGTGCGGGCCGCCGCCCAAAACTGCCCCCTAGTGGTGCTTAGCGAGGCCTACGCCGGCACGGAAACGGCAGCGGTGGCCCACCTGCTGTTGCCGGCGGCCCAGTGGAGCGAAAAGGCCGGGGTGATGACCAATTCGGAGCGGCGCATCACCCTTTGCCCAGCCTTTCGCCAGGCCCCAGGGGAGGCCCGCGCTGACTGGGAGATTTTCGCCGAGCTAGGCCGGCGGCTGGGCTTTGTCAGCCAGTTCGGCTTCGACTCGGCGGCAGCGGTTTTTCAGGAGTTCAGCGCCCTCACGGCAGGCCGCATCTGCGATCTAAGCGGCATGAGCCATGGCCTCCTGGCCGATCACGGACCCCAGCAATGGCCCTTCCCCCAGGGCTGCGCCCCGGGCGCCGGCCAGGCCCGTCTCTATGGCGATCGCCACTTTCCCACCCCCTCGGGTCGGGCCCAGCTGGTCGCCGAGCAACCCCTGGGCCTGGCCGAACCACCCTGCGACCAGTTCCCCCTCGTGCTCACGGTGGGCCGCTACCTGGGCCACTGGCACACGATGACTCGCACGGCCCATGTCGAGCGGATCCGGCAGCGCCACCCGGTGCCCCTGCTGGAGGTGAATCCCGCCGATGCAGCACACCATGGCCTGGTCGATGGCGCCCTCGGCCAAGTGCGCTCCAGGCGCGGGGCCGTATCGGCCCAGGTGCTGGTCACCGATCGCATCCGGCCCGGCACGGTGTTTTTACCGATGCATTGGGGCGCCAGCCAGGAGCAGGCCTGCGAAGCCAATCGGCTCATGCACGAACTCGGCTGTCCAATCTCAAAACAGCCGGAACTCAAGGCTGCAGCGGTGACCCTGGAGCCCTTGACCCCGGAACCCGTGATCCAGGAAACCCCAACCCTCAAAGCCCTGGTCTAAAAGGGCCTTCAGGTCTGCATCAACTTCGGCGCTAGCCGCAGGCCCCCACCAGCACAAGTCTGGGGACTAATCAGGCCTGCCTTGCGCCACTTGGAGAGTTGGCGGGTCACGGTCACCCGGGTGTGGCCACTGAGTTCGGCCAGCTGGGCATGGGTGAGCAGCATGGGCAGTTCATACCATTCACCGCAACGGCGCCCCAGCCGCTCCACCAGCAGCTGCATTAGGGCGGCGATGCGCTGTTCCGCCTCCCCCAGATGGCGAATCATCAATAGGGCCACTGTCCAATCATTGAGACTATTCGACCCTTCCGAGGGCAAGCGTTCCTCGTCATCCTTGAGCTCCACGGGGAAAATGGCTTCTAGGTGAAGGCGCGAACGGCGCAGTAAATCAAGATTCAGCTGATCGCCCGCTTGGAGGAAACCCAAGGTGATGGCAGGGGCATCGAGGGGCTCTAGCTCCAGCCCAGAAATGGCCACCCGTAGCAAGCCCTGGGCCACATTGAGACAGGAACTGCGTTGCAGCAAAGCAGCATCGAGAACCATCGTATGGCCGACGGCAATCTGCAAGCTCAGGGCCGGGGTGAGGGACGGCGCTAGGGATAGGGCTTCTGTCTCAAGCATCATCATGGGCATGGCGCCGGAATAGAAAATCAAGGGCGTGGTTGCGCAGCTCGCCATAGCGGGGATCGGCCTGAATCGCCTCAAAGCAGCGGGGGCGCTCAAAGGGCACCGGCACAATTTCGCCAATGGTGGCCGCTGGGCCATTGGTCATCATCACCACCCGATCGGCCAGGAAGAGGGCTTCATCAATGTCGTGGGTGATCATCAAGACGGTGGGCTTCTGTTCCCGCCAGATGGTCAGCAGTTCTTCCTGCAGCTCTTCTTTCGTGATCGCATCAAGGGCCCCGAAGGGTTCATCGAGCACCAGCACTTGGGGACTAACGGCAAAGGCGCGGGCGATGGCGACCCGCTGACGCATGCCACCGGAAATCTCGTCGGGTCGCTTCGAGCGGGCCTCGATCAGACCCACCATCTCCAGGTGGTGTTCGACCACCGCGGCCCGCGCCTGCACCGGCAGCTCCGGCCGGGCCGAGCGCACGGCTAGATCGACGTTCTGCTCAACGGTCTGCCAGGGCAACAGGGAATAGTTCTGAAACACCACCATCCGATCGGGGCCAGGGCGGCCAATCGGTTCTCCCCGCAACAACACCTCTCCGCTTGAAGGCTTCAAGAAGCCCGAAACCATATTGAGCATGGTCGATTTGCCGCAACCGGAATGGCCGATCACACAGACAAACTCGGATTGTTTGACCTGCAGATTGATCTGGCTAAGGGCTTCAAAGGGGCCGCGTTGGGTTGGAAAAACCTGGCCCACCTGCCTGAATTCCAAGAAGGGCTGGTTGCCTGCTTGACCATCGGCACCAGGGACAGGGGCGACGTCTGGGCTGATCTGGGTAGACATCTCAGGGGGAAGACAGGGAACGGTCGGCCGAGGCGCTATCGGGCAGCAGGAGACTCGCAACCACGGGCTGGCCCGCGAAGGGAAGGGACTTCAGGTAGGCAAGCGGGTCGTCCTGGTCAAAACGGAGGCCGTCAGCGAGGGCAAACGGTTTGCGGTCGGTGGGGAGGGCAGGGAAGCCGGCCCGCTCCAAGGCCGCCGCACAGAGGTCGCTGCGGTAAACGCGGCTGAGCAGCTCCACCCGGTTGCTCGGAAAGGGGCTCCAACCCCAGCGACTGAATTGGCTGAGAATCCAGCAACCCTCGACGGGATTGGCGCTATGGGCCCGATCGGAGTGGTAGCGGTTGAGGGGCAGGCGATCCCCGGCCGGTTCGCCAGTGCCGAGATCGAACTGGCGCTGCAAGGCCACGGCCGTAGCCAGCCCCAGCCACTGGGGCTGGCTCAACAAACCCACCAGCGCCTCCCGTTGGCCGCCGTCGTCGCAGAGCTGGCCGGCCCGCATTAAGGCTGCACAGAAGGCCAGCAGGCTGTCCTGGTGACTCTCGGCCCAGCCCTCGTGGCAGGTGAGCACCTTTTCAGGATGGCCACTCCAGATGTCGAGATCGGTGGCCAGCCCATAGGCAAGACCCGCCTCCACGGCCTGGGCAACCCGGTAACGGCCAGCGATGAAGCCATCGAGCTCGCCATTCAGCAGGGCCGATTGCATCGCCAATGGCGAAAGGGTGATCCAGCTCACCTGGCGATCGGGATCCATGCCAGAGCTCGCCAACCAATGGCGCAGCAACAGCTCCTGCATGCTGCCCATCTGGCCAATACCCAGCCTCAGGGGGGCCGCTTGGGCCTGGAGCAAGGCAGCTAGTTCGCGGCCATTGCGCACCCCCGCATCGAGGTAGCGGCGGGCCATGCAGAGGGCATTGCCATTGCGGGTGACGGTCATCGGCGTGACCGCCGGCCAGGCTGGCTTGCCGTGGAGGCCGAGGGTCAGGGCGAGGGGCGTGGTTGCCGATGTAATCGCCCCATCGAGGTCGCCGGCCTTAAGTTTTTCCTCCAGTTGTTGCCAACGGCTGAAGACAATCGGCACCACGTTGAGGTTCTGCTCGCGGAAGAAGCCGCGATCCAGGGCCAAGGCCAAGGGGGCAATATCAAGCCCTGGCAAATAGCCCAAGCGGATCGTGGTCGGCGCAGCAGAAACCGGGGCAGCGTTGCCTTGGCGAGCGCCAGTGCCAGCCCCTGCAAGCCTGGGTGCCTTGGCTTCGCCCCGGCGCTGCCTGAGGCGGCGTTGTTGTTGCAGAAAGCCAATCAGTTCGCCGCGCAGGGCGTAATAGGCGGGGTGCTCCATCACCTCCAGGCGTTGGCGCGGCCGGGCCAAGGGCACCTTGAGAATCTGGCCGATGCCGGCCTCCGGGCCGTTGGTGAGCATCACAACCCGATCGGAGAGCAGCAGGGCCTCATCCACATCGTGGGTGACCATCACCGTGGTGACCCCAGCCTCCTGGCAGATCTGCATCAGTTGCTGCTGGAGATTGCCCCGGGTGAGGGCATCCAAGGCACCAAAAGGCTCATCCAGCAGCAACAGCTTGGGCCGGATCGAGAGGGCCCGGGCTATGGCAACCCGCTGCTTCATGCCACCGGAGAGTTCGGCCGGGCGTTTATCCGCCGCTGGGCTGAGTCCCACCAGCTTGATGTTGGCCTCCACAACCGCGGAGCGTTCCTCCCGGCTGGCATCCGCCATGACGGCATCCACAGCCAGGGCAATGTTCTGGCGAACGCTTTGCCAGGGCAGCAACGAGTAGTTCTGGAACACCACCATGCGATCAGGACCCGGATCGGTGATCTGGCGGCCGTTCATCAAGATGCCGCCCTGACTGGCCTGGGCCAGGCCCGCCATCAGGTTGAGCAGGGTAGATTTACCACAGCCGGAGTGGCCGATCAGTGAAACAAATTCACCGTCTTTGATCTCCAGATCAATATCCTTAATGGCAATATAGTTGCTGCCATTGGGCAAAGCAAAACTCTGGGTAACATTATCAACGGTCAAAAGAGCTGTCATTTCAACGCCTCTTTCCACTAACTCGATCACCAACCATGCCCACAAGGCGATCAAGGATCAAGCCCACAATACCAACGTAAAAAATGGCGAGAATGATTTGACTGGTGCTGGTATCGCCGCCGGCGTTATAGGCATCCCAGATAAAGAAGCCAATGCCACCATCGGCCTTGAGCATCTCGGCGGCCACAATTGCCAACCAGGCTAGGCCGACGGAAATGCGCAGGCCCGTGAACACATAGGGAGCCGTGGCCGGCATTAAAATGTCGCGGAGATAGCTGATCTTGCCGAGCCGCAGCACCCGGGCAACATTAATGTAATCCTGGGGGATTTCGCGAATGCCCACCGCCGTATTAATGATGATCGGCCAGATCGCTGTGATAAAGATCACAAAGATGGAGGCCGGGTCTGCCTGCTGCATCAGCAGCAGGGAGATCGGCAACCAGGCCAAAGGGGGCACGGTGCGCAGCACCTGAATCAGGGGATCAAAGCCCCGCCGCAGGAAATCATTGAGGCCAATGGCCAATCCAGCCGCCACACCCACCACGGCGGCCAAGCTGTAGCCAATCGCGACCCGTTGCAGCGAAATCCAAATTTGAAGCACTAGGCCTTTGGCCGTGCCCCCATCGTCGTAGAAGGGTTGGCTGATATAGGGAGTCCAGGTTTGGCTTATCACCTGAATCGGACCCGGAAAACCATCAGGATTGGGCAGGCAAAGCAATTGCCAAAGGGCCAGGGTCAACCCAATGCAAACCACCGGGGCCTTGATCTGGCGTGCCAGAGGCGATCGCAACCAGGCAGCACGGGATCGCCGCGTCCTGCGGCTCGGGTCAAGGGTAGTGGTCATGAATCAGGTGGGGATCATTCAAAAGAGGGAAGAGCCTTGCGGATCTCCCCCAAGAACTAGGGCACTAGCCCTTACTTCATCGCCTTGATCTTGAGGCTATTGAGATAGGCCGAAGGATTGCTGGGGTCAAACTTGACGCCATCAAAGAACTTCTCCACACCGCGGCTATCACTGGTTGGAATATTGGTATAGCCATTGGCCTTAGCAGCCTTCCGCCACAGATCCGAACGGTTCACTTTGTCAACGAGGGCCTTGGCATTGGTGCCCTTAGGCAGATAACCCCAGCGCATATCTTCGGTCACAAACCAGATGTCATGGCTCTTATAGGGGAAGGAGGCATTGGTGGCCCAGAACTTCATCTTAAAGCGGCTGTTCTTCACCACCTTGCCGGTGCCATAGTCAATCGTTCCCTGCAGGCGGGGCAGCAGGTCCTCGACCGAAGCCTTCACATACTTATCTTCGGAGAGCAGTTTGGCAAGCTCCGGGGTGTTAGCCGGGTCATCGGCCCACTTCTGGGCCTGTTGAACGGCCATCAGCAGCCGCAGGGCCGAATTGGGGTTCTTCTTGACCCAATCAGCCCGCATGGCGAAGGCTTTTTCGGGATGGTCGTTCCACAGCTCACCGGTGACCAGGGCTGTGTAGCCCAGCTTCTTATTCACTAGGCGCTCATTCCAAGGCTCACCCACGCAGAAGGCATCCATGGTGCCGGATTGCATGTTGGCGACCATCTGGGGGGGCGGAATCACCACCAGGCTGGTGTCCTTATTGGGATCGACGCCGTTGGCGGCCAGCCAGTAGCGCATCCAGAGGTCGTGGGTGCCGCCAGGGAAGGTGACAGCCGCCTTGAACTTACGGCCGGAGGCGCCGCCCTTGGCGATGTCTTTTGCGAGGGAAAGATCCTTCAGGGTGAACTGCTCATCAAGGAATTGCTTGGAGAGTGAGATCGCCTGGCCGTTAACATTAAGACGGGCCAAGATATTCATCGGCACCGGCTGCTTGCTCTTGCTGATCGCCCCTGTGGTGAGCAAGTAGGCCATCGGAGATAGCAGGTGGGCACCATCAATGCCGCCGCCGCCACTGCCCAGCTCCAGGTTGTCACGGGTCACCGCCCAGGACGTTTGCTTCTTCAGCTCCACGCCGTCCATGCCTTGCTTGGCGAAGAAACCCTTCTCCTTCGCCACAATCAGGGGCGCCGCATCGGTGAGGGCGATGAAGCCCAGGGTGGCGGAGCTGGTTTCAGGCTTACCGGGGGCCGCCGGGGCCGCCTGGGCCGGCAGGCCGCCCAGCAGGGTTGAGAGCGTGCCCAATTGCAGGGCAACGCCCACGCCGGCGGCGCAGGACGACAACAAAAAGGAGCGGCGCTTGAAGGTCGACATGCAACAAAATGCGGCGCGTAATCGCCGGAAGTGGGGTTTGTTGGGCCAGCAATAAATAGTTTCAGGTCTAGTGTCCTGAAACCGCCATCACCATGACTGTGGGAGTGGCAAAGACCGAATGGTCCGGTGGCAAGTGCCTGGGATCCCTGGAACCGATCCAGCTCAGGTTCGGCTGGAAAAGGGAAGAGATGGCGGCGCACAAGCTGACCGACCAATAGATAGAACCACAGCCACGGTGGGACCGTGCGTCGTAATTGCTACAGATTTGCAAGCGACCCAGGGGCTGCAGGGACGGGCACCGCCTCCAAGCAGCGCTGGGTCGTCCCAACGGCGAGCTGCTCTAGGACGCCGCCACCCCAGCCGTCACGCCAAACTCCGCCAGGGCCAGGGGCAAATTGCGATGTTCATGGCCCCCCTGGCTCAACTTCACCAAGGCAAAGCGTTGTAATTCGCTCAGACCGGCCCAGGTTGGGTTACTGAGCAGGACGCCCTGATCGCTACAGGCCCGGTGGACCGCCGGCGGTGTTTGCTGCTGCTGCTGCCAACTCTCCTGGCAGGCGATTGGCAGGGTGCGGGCCACTCCGGCGGTTTGCTGGGCGGTGCGCGCCAGTAACCAGAGGTGCAGCTCCGCCACGGCAGCGGACCCATCCGGCCAAGCCAGCAGCAGCTGCCGTTCGGCCGCCGTCAGCCCGTTCCAGTGCACCAATTTGAGCTTGACCCCGGCAAGATCGAGCTTGCGCCGCACCGCCATCGGGATGCAGCGCAGGTCCGCCGTGAACTCGGCTTCGAAGCCAAAACAGGTCTGGGCGTTTCTAAAGCCCTCGCCCTCGGAACCTGAAACACCATGGGTGGTCATGGCATGGCGGCCAGCAGGGCCAGGCCGGCGCGGGCCTTAAGCAGGGCTTCGCTTTGGTCGAGGGCGGCGACAAACGTGTCGTGGTCGCCGGCGAACCAGAGATAGGCGGCCACATTCCAGCGCAGGGCATCGGCCAAGGGTCCGGCGCCGGCCAGGGCCTCGCCGGCCTGGCGGCGCCAACAATCCAGGTCGCTCCAGCGCACCTCCTCGGACTGGATGCCGTGTTCGCGGGGATGGAGCAGGATCCGCTCGCTGACGCCATGGCGCAGGCGGGCCGTAATGCCGGCCCGGGTGGTGGGCAGGTCGGTGGAGCCCTCCAGGCCCTTAACCGTGAGCACATCGGTTTCGGCCGCGGCCGTGAGCGCCTCCCAGGCCCGGGCTTCGGTGGGGGGATGGACAAAGCCACTAACCAGCAGATGGTCCCCCTGGTGGGGAGTCCAAAGCAACTCCAGGCTGGCGACCGGAGGCCGCTTGCCGATCGCATCGCGCACCGGCAGCAGTCGCTCCGCCGCCGGGAAGTGGTCCGGTTGGTGGGTGAGGGCCAGGCCATGGCGGTCGAGCCGGTCCTGCACCTGGGCCAAGGCCAAACCAACCCAGTTGATCCCCAGGGCCGCGAACAGTTCGGCGAGGGTCACCCCGTATTTCACCGGCATCGGTCCGCCGCCATGGAGCACCACCGGCAGGCCCGCCGCGGCCAGCACCAGGGCCACCAGGGGCAACAGGGGGGCCGTGCGGCTGCGGCCGTCGTAGGGCACGCCGAAACAGAGGGCCCGTCGGCCCGGGGTCGCCAAGGTTGGGCCATGGTGGCGATAGCTCTCGAGCATTCCGGTGAGCTCGAGCGGTAAGGGACGGCGGATGCGGTGCGCAATCAGGAAGGCCCCGAGCTGGGCCTCACTGGCCTGGCCCGCCAGCATCAGGTCCATCGCCTCGCGGGCTTCCTGGCGCGAGAGCCCGGTGCTGGTGTGTTCGCCGCTGCCAACCTTGCCCAGCAAGTCGCGAAAGCGCAGGGCCTCCGAACTGAGGCTGCCCCCCCGACCTGGGGACAGGGGTCCTGGCAGGGGCTCGGGGATGGGTGTAGCGGCCGCACCCATTAGTTGTAGTGGTTGCGACAGGAGCGCCCCAGTCCGCTGGCCAAATTGTCCATCCGGTTGGCGTTCTAGTTGCTTGATGGTATCCGCTGCATCGCAGGAATTTCAGGCCGATGGGGTGGAACCAGGCCAAGCAGGAGCTAAGTCTGCGACCAAATTGAGCAAGGTTGAACAGGCAAAAGCAAGGTTCTGCGGCCTCGATCTCGAGCCCCGCCTCGCCGACCTCGCCGCCCAAGGTTGGCAGTCCCTTGACGAAGAAACCCTGACCATCCATCTCAAATGGCTGGGCATCTTTTTTAGGCCCGTAACCCCCGGGCGTTTCATGGTGCGGCTGCGGCTGCCCAATGGGGTGATCCGCGCCGACCAGCTAAACGTGCTGGCCGATGCCCTGGATCGTTGCGGCGAGGAGGGCTCCGCCGATATCACCACCCGCCAGAACCTGCAAATGCGCGGGTTGCTCTTGGAAGACATGGCGCCCTTACTTGTGGCCATGGAGGCGGTAGGCCTAACCAGCCGCCAATCCGGCCACGACAATCCCCGCAACATCACCGGCAATCCCCTGGCTGGTATCGATCCGGAGGAAGTGATCGACACCCGGCCCCTGGTGGCCGCCATCCAGGCCCGACTGCTGGGACCGGAGGGCCCGCGCAACTTACCCCGCAAGTTCAATGTGGCCGTGGGCGGAGCCGCCGACAGCTTCCTCCTCCATAACGACCTGGCCTTTCTGCCCTGCCACCGCGAGGGGGAGCTGGGCTTCACGGTGATGGTGGGAGGCTTTTTTTCGGCCCAACGCAATGAACTGGCCGTGCCCCTGGGCCTATGGCTGCGAACCGAGCATCTAGCCGATTTCAGCCTGGTGGTGTTGCGCCATTTCGAACGCCACGGCAATCGCGCCGCCCGCACCAAAAGCCGGCTCTTTTATCTAATCGAGCAACTGGGCCTGGAGACCTACCGGGGGGAGCTGGTGGCTGAATTGGCAGCCCTTAGCGCCGAAGTCCTGCCCCACGACGGCAGCCATCTGGTGACCCGGGCGCCCCGCTCCGGGCTGGGGGTGCAGGCCCAGAAGCAGCCCGGCTTGCACTGGGTCGGCCTCAGCGTGCCCATGGGCCGGCTCGATGCGGACGCCATGGTCGAGCTGGCCCGCCTGGCCAAAATCTATGGCCAGGCGGAGCTGCGCTTCACCGAAGCCCAGAACGTGCTGATCCCGGGGGTGGCCACGGACCAGGTGGGGGCGTTGCTGGACGAACCGCTGCTGCAACGCCTGCGGCCCGACCCCGGCCCCCTCGAGGCCGAAGCCGTGAGTTGCACCGGCAACCGCTACTGCAGTTTTGCCCTGATTCCCACCAAAACCACCGCCCAGGCGGTGGTCGAGGAGCTGGAGCGGCGGCTGGAGTTGCCCCAGGCGGTCCGCAGCCACTGGACCGGCTGTCCGAATGCCTGCGGCCAGCCCTACATGGGCGACATCGGCCTCATGGGCGCCAAGACCCGCCTAGACGGCCAGATGGTGGAAGCCGCCAAGATTTTCCTGGGGGGATCGATGGGAGCCGAGCCCCAGTTGGCGGCCCTGCACGGCACGGCCGTTCCCCTGAGCGCCCTGCCTGATGTGCTGGAAACCCTGCTGGTGGAGCGTTTCGGAGCCCGGCGGCGCAGCCAAACCCCCTGAAGCCCCAACCGCTTCCGGCCGGCCCCCGATTCCCCTCGCTCTCTTGCTGATCCGTGTCCAAGCCGCACCTGCCGCCGGCACCAACCGGTTCAACGCGCGGCCAGGTCGCTGCAACTGCCAGGGTGGATCCAGCTGCCCGGTGGCTGACCATGCTCCGCCTGGGATCTGAATCGTCTGACCCGCCGCCCTTGCCGCCCGAGGGCAGCCTGGAGCGCTGGCAGCTGCTCCAGGAGTTGGGACGCAGCACCAGCGACCTCGGCCCCTGGCTGGCTGGCCTGGCCTCGGGCAACCTGGCCCCCGAGGTGGATCTGCTCGTCACCCTGGCCGGCCGGGTGGACCCGGGAGGCGCCGAACGCCTGCTGCTCCTGGCGGCCGATTTTGGCCCGCCACTGCTGCTCCAGGCCCTAGGGCAGGCCCTACCGGCCCTGCCCGCCGCCACCCGGACGGTGTGGCTGGAGCCCCTGCTGAGCCTGGCTCCGGACGGGCCGGGCTGGCTGGCCCTGCTGGGGGCCTTCCAAGACCCCCGCGTGGCTGAACGACTGCGGCAGGCCCTGGACCACTCCCTGGACGCCCAACTGCTGGAGCGACTCGGCCATCAACGGCAGGGCGAGGATGGCGCCCTACTCCTCACAATCAGCCTGGCGCCCGGCCCCCGATCCCTGCGCCATGGGGCCTTGGAAGGGCTGGCCCTGGGCCTGTCGGCCTGGCCCCTGGAGCCCCTGCAATCCGGCCTGGCGGCCCTGGCGGAAGATCTCGATCCCGCCCTAGCCGCCAAGGCGGTGGATCTGCTGGCGCGCTTACCCCAGGGCCAACGCCAGTTGCGGCGTCTGGCCCAACGCCCCCTGGCGGCCCCGATGCAAGGCCGGCTGCAGCGGCGCCTACGGCGCTCCCCCCTGGTGCTGGTGGTGCATGGCCGCAGTGGTGGCCTGATCCCTGAGGAGCTGCAGGATTGGGCCCGGGAACTGGAGCAGCGGCGCGGCGCCCCGGTCCTCCTGCAAGCCCTCAGCAGCGGCGCCCCCGACCCAGGCCCAGGCTTCTGGGCGGGAGCCCAGCGGGCTGGATCAGTGGGCCTGGTGCCCTTACTGCTCCTGCCTGGGGGCCACGTGCGCAAGGACGTGCCGGCGATCGCCCGCGCCTGGCGCAGCCGCCTGGGCCCGGGCCCGGCGATCGCGCTCCAGCGCTATCCCTTCCTGGGCTCCTGGCCGGCCTGGCAGCACCTACTGGCTGGGCAACTGGCGGATCGCCAGGCGTTTGGGGCGATCCACTGGCTCCACCACCCGCTCGACGGCCCCCTGGCCCAGCGCTATCTGGACCACCTGGGCGCCGTGCTGGGCAGTCCTGGACTGGCCACTCCATACACTGCACAACTGGCGGATCTGGTGTTGCCTGTGGATCGCCCCGAACCGGGAAGCGTGGCTGTGCTGCCCCTGACCCTGGCCAGTAACCGGCTCACCGACACGCTTGAAGCCGGCCAAAGGCTGGCTCTCCCCCCGGGCCAAGCCCGCCCCCCCCAGCCCCTTCCTCCCCTTTTGCAGCAGCCCGCCATCCGCCAGTTCCTGCTCACGGCGCTTGGGGCCTTGCCATGAGCAGCGCTGCGAGCGGCCCCAACGCCAGTGGCTCCGAACCCGGGGAGCAGGCTGTTCTGGGGCCCGATGGCTTAGGCAACAGCCTGCCGGGCACGGTGTATCTCGTGGGGGCCGGTCCAGGCGATCCCGACCTGCTCACCCTCAAGGCCCATCGGCTGCTCAGCCGCTGCGATGCCCTCGTCTACGACTCCCTGGTGCCCCGGGCCCTGCTCGACCTGGTGCCAGAGGGCTGCGAGTGCCATTTCGTCGGCAAGCGCCGCGGCCACCATTCCGTGCCCCAACCCACCACCAATGCGGTGCTGGTGGAGCTGGCCCAACGCCACCGCTGCATCGTGCGACTCAAGGGGGGCGATCCCTTCCTGTTCGGCCGCGGCGGCGAGGAGGCGGCCCATCTGGTCAAACAGGGGGTGGCGGTGCAGGTGGTGCCTGGGGTGACGGCGGGTATCGCCGCGCCGGCCTACGCGGGCATCCCCGTGACCCACCGGCGGGCCGGCTCAAGCGTCACCTTCGTGACCGGCCATGAGGAGATCGATAAGGGTCGCCCCGGTGTCGACTGGCGCGGCCTGGCCCGCAGCAGCGATGGGCTAGTGATCTACATGGGCCTGCACAACCTGACCCAAATCTGCGCAGAATTGATGGCCGGCGGATTGGCCGGCAGCACCCCGGCGGCGGTGGTGCAGCAGGGCACCGTGACCGGCCAACGCCAATTGATCACCACCCTCGCCGACCTAGCTGAGCGGGTCGAGGCCGAAGGCTTCGGTTCCCCCGCGATCGTGGTGATCGGTGCCGTGGTGGCGGAGCGGATTCCCCAGTGCGCCCCGGAACCGGCACTGGTGGAGATGCCAATTCCCTTCTAAAGCAACACCCCTACTCGAGCCGCAACACCCCCTGGGTGCGCTCCCGGCGCTGCTGGTCCAGGGCCCGGTAGGCCTCCTGGCAGCCGTCCCGGGGGGACAGCACACAACTCACGTAGTTGGAGGCATCAATTAGGGCGGCGCGGATCGCCTTCGCCGCAGGCGTGCGCTGGGACTGGCTGTTGTTCGAGCCAAATTGCAGGGTGCCGGCGGCGGCGGTGAGGGCCTGACCGGTAGTGCCCATATTGGGAGCCAGCCAAAGGGCTAGACCGGCGGCGGGCGCCAGGCTGCCGCCATTGGCGCGGGCTTCAGCCGTGTTGCTGGCCCGCCCCTCGACGGTGCGCGCACCGATGATCTCACCGGTGCTGCTGTCGACAATGCGGATATCGAGGGCGACGTAATCCCTGGTTTCCAGCTGCTGCTTAGCGGTGCCAAAACCGAGCAGGCCGAAGTTGCTGCCGGACTGTTTGTTCTCCACGTTGTTGTCGTAGGCCGTGAGGGTGCCCAGCACGATGTAGCGGGCGCCGGTCATCTGGCCCTTTTTAGCGGCGTTGCTGCCCTTTTTGACGATGCCCAGTTCGGCCAGCTCCTGCTCGGACAACACCTGCTTGAGGTTGCTGCGCTCCACCACCTGGATGTCACCCGTGGCGGAGAGTTCATTGGCCAAAGTGGCGGCCAGGTCCTGGGCCACCGATCCCTGCCACCACCAGGTGGGCTGGGTCACGGTGTTCTTGAACTCCGGCACCGACACGGTGGGCTTGCTCCAGGGGCGTGCCGGGCGGGGCTGTTGATAAGGCTGTTGATAGGGCTGCTGATAGGGCTGTTGGGGCAGGGGCTGGGGATACTGCTGGGCCCCTGCGGGCAGGCCCGCAGTCCCGACAAGCAAGCAGGCGAACAGGCAGGCACTGCGGCGGTTTGGGGTCATTGCTGCCGAATAAAAGGGACGATCCATCAACCCATGCTGGCCTGGAGCGGGCGACCTGGCTTGGGGCTCCAATCATCAAGCCATCAGGGCAGCCGCAGGTCCACGGTCACGGCATCGGGGCTAGCTCCACGCCAGGGGGCTGCCGCGGGATCCAGCGGAGCTTCAGCACCGGTGGGCTCCTGGGGCAGGAAGCCCCCGTCTTCGCTGAGCAGGGACCAGCGCTGCAAGATCGGGCCAGCAGTTTGGGAGCCGCCCGCTTGGCTGGAGCCGAACTCGCCGCCCTGGCCCGAACCGGCCTCGGGGCGGGCCACCAGGGCCAACTCCAGGGGCAGGTGGGGCGCAAGCGTGGGGTGCAGGCAGGGGTAGAGGCGCTCCAACCGGTAGCGCACGGCCACGGACCGGGAGGCCTCAACGGCGGGCAGGGCCAGGGGGCGTCCCTGCAGCACCAGCCCGTAGCGCTGGCGGAAAGCCGGCGAGGTGATCACCTCAAAGCGGCGCAGGGAGCTGTCAACGAAGCGGCTGGTGCTGCCCCCTTCCACCGGGGTGTCACAGAGCAGGGGCCAGGGTTCGAGGCTGCGGCGGATCTCCAGCTCCGCCTCGCCCTGGCACCAGTGCAGCAGCTGGGGGAAACGCCACTGCCAAATTTGGCGGAACAGGCCGGCATCGAGGGCCAAGCCATCGGCCGCCAGCAAGGCCAGCACCTGTTCCAGATCGGCCCAGAGCTCGCTGGGCAGCAGGCAGCGATCATGCAGGGCCTCGCCCCAGGACCGCATCTGCCCGGGCCGATGGGCGGGCTCGAGCAGGTGGGCGGCTAGGGCGCTCCAGAGCAGGGCGATCGCCGCGCTCCACTGGTGCTGGGGCAGGGTTTCCATGGCCCGGAACTCGAGCAGCCCCTGGCAGCCAGCGGCCCAGGCCGGGTTCCAGAACTTATCGAGGCTGATTTCGCTGCGATGGGTGTTGCCGCTTTTATCGGCGTGGAGGTGGCGCAGGGTTTCGCTGATCGCCACCCGCTGGTCGCCCTCGGGCAAACCGGCCAGCACCTGGTGGGCGAGCTGCAGGTCGAGCCAGGCGGCGCTGCCCTCATCGGGCCGGGGCGCCTGGGAGGCCGGCCCCACCGAGTTGCCACTAAATAGGTAGGCCAGGCTGGGGTGCTGCTGCCAGAAACGCAGCAGGCCCACCAGCCAGGCGGGCCGGCCGAAGATGGGGTTCTGCTCCAGGCTGGGGCCGCCCCAAAGCAGGTGGTTGCCGCCGCCGCTGCCCTCCTGGCTCAGGCCGGCCCGGTTTAGGCCAGCCAGGTTCAGGGCCCCCTGGCTTAGGCGCTCCAGGCTGGGGTCCCCTGGCTTGGGCAGCTCCGGGGCGGGCTGTCGCTGCTTCCAGGAGCGCAGGCCCACGGCCGCACCGCCTTCCTCCAACAGGCGCATCCAATCGGCATAGGCATCCCAATTCGGGCAGACGGGCAGATTCACCTCGAGCACGCCCGGATCAGCGGTTAGGCCGAGCACCTGCCAGGCGCCACCGATATCGAGGGGCAGTACGCCGCTGAGGTTGGGCTGGCTCCAGGCGCCACTGGCGCTGGCGATCACGCCCAGCAGCTGCTCTAGGGGCTGCCGGGCCAAGGGCGGCAGGAACAGGCTCCAATCGGCGGGTCCCACCTCCAGGGTGAGCACCTGGCGCAGCACCCCCTCGGGGAAGTGCTGCAGGGGCAGGCGCAGGCCTGCCGGGCCGGGGGCACCCAGCAACTCGCGCAGCTCCGTATCCAAGGGCCAGGCCGCCGGCTGCCAGCCCAGCGGGCCAAACACCGTCTCATCGAGACCATCGTTGAAGCTCAGGGGGGCCGCCCAGACGCTGCGCTCCCCATCGAGGGGATCGCGCAGTTCCAGGGGCTCCAGCTGGCAGCCGAGGCCGCGGCCGATCGCCGCCAGGAAGCCTGCGGCCGCCCCAGCCGGCAGCTCGGGCCGGGCGGCCCCATCGCTCTGGGGCCAGGCCACCACCGGCTCGCCAGTCGGCCCCGTGAACAGGCGCAGGGCCCAACGGGGGTTGACCTCGCCGTCGTAGCGCTTGCCGGGGCAGTACATCAGGGTGCTGCCAGGCCAGGCCCGTTGCTGCAGCTGGGCCGCCAGGGCCCGGGCATAGCCCAGCTTGGTGGGGCCATCGGCCGCAAACGCCCATTCCGCCCCCTCCGGTTCGTTCGGCACGTAGGTGGGTTCACCGCCCAGGGTGAGCTGCACCCCGGCGGCGACCAGGCGCTGCTCGATCAGCGCACTCACCTGGGCAGGCTCCATGGGGCTGGGGAGCTGGGGGGCTGGAGCGTCCAAGGCTGGAGGGGTCACTGGGGAGCTCCCGAGGGGAACTGGGGCAGCAGGTGCACCTGGGTGGACTCCTTGGCTTCCGCCTCGGGCTCCCGGGGCAGCACCAGCACCTCGGCCTGGATATCCCACTTGAAGATGCTCTTCACCCCCGGGGGGCCGGAGAAGGTGCCCGTAATCGCAGCGGTGAGATCGGACTGGGAGGAGGTGGCCAGGGGGATATAGCGCTCATCCACGGCCCCCTGGCCGCTGGCATCAAACCCACGCCAGCCGGCCCCCTGCAGGTAGACCTCGGCCCAGGCGTGCAGGTCGTAGCGATTCGGTTTGGGCTCCACCAGGTGATAGCCGCTCACAAACCGGGCCGGTAGGCCAACGCTGCGGCAGCACTCGATCATCAGCATGGCCAGGTCCCGGCAGGAGCCAACCCGCTCCTTGAGGGTGCGGCCGGCGGGCCAGGCGGGACCCACATGGCGCTGGGTGTATTTGACCCGGTCCTGGATGATTCCAATTAATTGTTGGAGGAAGGTGAGGCTGCGCTGGTCGCTGCCCATCAGGGCTTCCTGGGCCAGGTCTACCGCCGCTGGGTCGTGCTGACCATTGGGCAACCAGCCCTGCAGGCAGGAGAGCAGGTCGGGATTGAGCCGGCCGATCGGCACCGGCAGGCGCGCCATGTCCTGATCGAGGCTTGCCTCGATCAGGGGGGGCTGCCAGGTTTCCACGTCTGAAGTGGCCTCGACCCGAAAGATCCGCGTTTCCTTGAGGAAACGGGCCCGGGTGATCGTGTCGCCGCCGGCGGCTAGCAGGTCATAGCGCTGGCTGGGATCGGGGCTGATCGTCAGGCTGTAGTCCAGCAGGCGCTGGAAGCCGTGGGGCCGCGGCCGCAGGCAGAAGCGATGGGGGCCGAGCAGCACCGGATCGCTATAGCGGTAGTAAAAGATGTGGGTTAGGCGGGCACGCATGCCGGATTAGAGCTCGACTCGGAGGGGGACGGGGTGGGCATCACAAAGTAACGGTCATGGATCAGCCCATGGAGCCGGTTCAGATCGCTCTGGAAATGGTCGATGGCCTCATGTAGGCCCTGGCCAATCAGGTCGTCAATTCGCACAAAACTCCAGCTGGCGAGCATCAAACCGCTGAGGCATTCCAGGTCATCGGGCGGACCGGGCACCGCACTGCTCCGGATCACGCCCAGGGCCTTGCTGATGCCTTCGAGGCAATAACGCACCGAACGCGGAAAGATCGGATCGAGCAGCAGAAACGCTGCCACCGCCCGTGGGGTGATGCCCTGCTGCTGGGCCTGGCGGAACATCTGGTAGGCGCCGGCCGTGCGTAGTAGCGAGATCCACTGCAACTCATCGAGCACGCCGCCCACTTCCTCGGGGCTGGGCAACAGCAGGAAATACTTCACATCAAGGATGCGGGTCGTCTTGTCGGCCCGCTCGATCAGGCGACCCAGGCGGCTGAATTGCCAGGAGAGATCCCGGCTGAGCGTCGCATCGGTCACACCATAAAAAAGCTGGCAGGCGCGCCGAATTTCGCGCAATTGCTCCTGGGGCTGGAGCTGCCAAAACGCATCGCTCTCCTGCAGGGTCCAGTGCAGATCATTGATCTGCTCCCACATTTCCGTGGTGATCACCTCGCGGATCTGGCGAGCATTCTCCCTAGCGATGGCGATGCAATTGACGATGCAGCTGGGGTTCTTCGGTTCGCGCACCAAAAAACGCACCACATCCTCAGGGGTGGCCTGGGGATAGAAGGTGTCGAACAGGTCCCGATCGCCGCAGGCATCGATCAGGGGCAGCCAGGGTTCGGCGCTGCCGGGCGGGCAATCGAGGGCCATGGCCTCGCTCACCTCGACAAAGCGGGAGATGTTCTCGGCCCGTTCAACGTTGCGATTGATCCAGTAGAGCGAATCGGCGACGCGGCTCAACATGGCGAATCCTCCACGATCCAGGTGTCCTTGCAGCCGCCGCCCTGGGAGGAGTTCACCACCAGGGAGCCCCGGCGCAGGGCCACCCGGGTGAGGCCGCCGGGGCTCACCCAGGCACCCTTGCCGCGCAGCACGTAGGGCCGCAGGTCCACATGGCAGGGGTAGAGCTCCCCCTGGCTCAAGGACGGCACGGTGGAGAGATCCAGGGTGGGCTGGGCAATGAAATTACGGGGATCGGCTTCGATCTTGGCGGCAAATTCCAAAATCTCAGCCTGATCGGCATGGGGCCCAATCAGCATTCCGTAGCCCCCCGCCTCCGCCACCGACTTCACCACCAGGTCCTTGAGGTGGGCCAGCACATAGGCGCGATCGTCGGGCCGGGAGCACAAATAGGTGGGCACATTTTCGATAATCGGCTCCTCACCCAGGTAGTAGCGGATCATCTCGGGCACATAGGCGTAGATGAGCTTGTCATCGGCCACGCCGCAGCCCGGCGCATTGGCGATCGCCACCCGCCCGGCCGCATAGGCCGCCATCAGGCCGCTCACCCCCAGCATCGAATCGCTGCGGAACACGGCCGGATCGAGGAAGTCGTCGTCGATGCGCCGGTAGATCACATCCACCGCTTCGAGGCCGGCGGTGCTGCGCATCCAGACCCGGTCGCCCTCGCAGACCAGATCGCGCCCTTCCACCAGCTGGATGCCCATCTGTTGCGCCAGGTAGCTGTGCTCGAAGTAGGCGCTGTTGAACACCCCAGGCGTCAATAACACCACCTTGGGCTGGTTGGTCCAGGGGGCCAGCTCCCGCAGGGTCTGGAGCAAATGGGAGGGATAGTCGTCGATCGGCTGAACGGTGCGACCGGCGAACAGGCTCGGGAACATGCGCTTCATCACGCGCCGGTTCTCGAGGAAATAGGCCACCCCCGACGGGCAGCGCAGGTTGTCCTCCAGCACCCGCCAGGTGCCGGCGCCATCGCGAATCAAGTCCAGGCCGGAGATGTGGCACCACTTGCCCAGGGGTGGCTTGAAACCCTGCAGCTGGGGCCGCCAGCCCTGGGAACTCTCCACATCCTCCCGGGGAATCACCCCGTCATTGAGGATGCGCTGGTCGCCGTAGACATCGGCCAGGAACAGGTCGATCGCCTCCAGACGTTGGATCAGACCCCGTTCCAGGGTTTGCCATTCGCCGGTGCGGATTAGCCGGGGCAGGGGATCAAAGGGCAGGATCCGTTCAGTCCCTTTATCGCCGGAATCGTTGAGCCGGAAGGTGGCCCCCAGGCGCTTGAGCAACATGCCGGCGGCGACATGGTTGCGGTTCAGCTCCTCGATGCCCAGGGTGCCCAGGGAGGAGATCAGGGGCTGGAGGGCCTCGCGGGGTTCGGCACTACCACTGAAATATTCGTCGTAGCCCTTGCTGGGCTTATAGGCGGTAAACATGGCTGCCCCAGCGTGGCCCCGATCATGCTGAGCGAGCGGGACGATCCCGGTCTTCGTTGCTACGGAACCCCAGGCCCCTCTGGCCGGGCCCCGGGGGCGCCTGCTCAGAGCAGGAAATAGCGCTGGGCCATCGGCAGCACCTCCGCCGGCTCACAGGTGAGCAGTTCGCCGTCGGCGAACACTTCATAGGTCTGGGGATCCACCTCCACCTTGGGCAGGGCGCTGTTGTTGCGCATGGCGGCCTTACCGATGCCCCTGGTGTTCTGCACCGGCACACACAGGCGGCTCAGGCCCAACTTGCGGGGCAGGTCGGCCTCGAGGGAGGCCTGGCTCACAAAGGTGAGGCAGCTGGGAGCTAGGGCCTTACCGAAGCTGGCGAACATCGGCCGGCCATGCACTGGCCCGGGGGTGGGGATCGAAGCATTGGCATCGCCCATCTGGGCCCAGACGATCGAACCGCCCTTGATCACCAGCTCCGGCTTGACGCCAAAGAAGCCCGGTTTCCACAGCACCAGATCGGCCAGCTTGCCCACCTCCACCGAGCCCACCTGGCTATCCAACCCATGGGCGATCGCCGGATTAATCGTGACCTTGGCGATGTAGCGCTTGAGGCGGCTGTTGTCGTTGCGGCCACCACCCGGACCGGCGGCATCTTCCGGCAGGGCGCCCCGTTGCACCTTCATCTTGTGGGCGGTCTGGAAGGTGCGGATGATCACTTCACCCACCCGGCCCATGGCCTGGGAATCGCTGGCGATGATGCTGAAGGCGCCGATGTCGTGGAGGATGTCCTCGGCGGCGATCGTTTCGCGGCGGATGCGCGATTCGGCGAAGGCCACGTCCTCGGGAATGCGCGGATCGAGGTGGTGGCACACCATCAACATGTCGAGGTGCTCCTCCAACGTGTTGCGCGTGTAGGGGCGCGTTGGATTGGTGCTGCTGGGCAGCACGTTGGACTCACCGCAGATGCGAATGATGTCGGGGGCGTGGCCGCCACCGGCCCCCTCGGTATGGAAGGTGTGGATGGTGCGGCCGGCGATGGCGCGGATCGTGTCCTCCACGAAGCCGGCCTCATTGAGGGTGTCGGAGTGGATGCACACCTGCACATCGAACTGATCAGCCACCGATAGGCAGCAATCGATCGCCGCCGGGGTGGTGCCCCAGTCCTCATGCAGCTTGAGGCCGCAGGCCCCGGCGCGGATCTGTTCCTCCAGGGCCGCTGGGGTGCTGGCGTTGCCCTTGCCGAAGAAGCCAATGTTGACCGGCAGCCCTTCGGCGGCCTGGAGCATGCGGGCCAGGTGGAAGGCCCCGGGGGTGCAGGTGGTGGCGTTGGTGCCGGTGGCCGGGCCCGTGCCGCCGCCCAGCAGGGTGGTAACGCCACTGGCTAGGGCCGTTTCGATCTGCTGGGGGCAGATGAAATGGATGTGGGTGTCGATGGCGCCGGCGGTGACGATGTGGCCCTCGCCGGCAATCGCCTCGGTGCCCGGACCCACGATGATGTCGACCCCATCGGTGATGTCGGGGTTACCCGCCTTACCGATTGCGCAAATTCGGCCGTCGCGCAGGCCGATGTCGGCCTTAACGATCCCCCACCAATCGAGGATCAGGGCGTTGGTAATCACCGTGTCCACCGCCCCATCAGCGCGGCTGGTCTGGGCCTGGCCCATGCCATCGCGGATCACCTTGCCGCCGCCGAACTTCACCTCATCGCCGTAGCTGGTGAAGTCCTTCTCCACCTCCAGGATCAGCTCGGTGTCCGCCAGGCGTAGCCGGTCGCCGGTGGTGGGGCCGTAGGTCTCGGCGTAGGTGCGGCGGTCGATCCGGTAGGGCATGGCCTCTCTGGCGGCGGGGGAGGGAAAACGGGAATCGGAACGGGGAGGAGCTTGGCGCCCCTAATCCAGGGGTCCGTTAATGCGGCCGTTGAAGCCGAACACCCGGCGCGCCCCGGCGTAGGGCAACAGGTTCACCTCGCGGCTGTCGCCCGGTTCAAAGCGGATCGCCGTGCCGGCGGGGATGTCGAGCCGCAGGCCGCGGGCGGCCTCGCGATCGAACAGCAGGGCGGCGTTGGCCTCAAAGAAATGGAAATGGGAGCCCACCTGCACGGGTCGGTCGCCACTGTTGGCCACGCTGAGGGTGGTAACCGGGCGACCGGCATTGAGTTCAAGCGTGCCGGGTTCGCTGAACAGTTCGCCGGGAATCAGGGGAGCCATGGCGGGAAGGGCTGGGGTGGGAAAGGGCTGCCGAGGGGAAAAGGCGGAAGGGGGTCCGGCTCAGCGGATCGGGTCGTGCAGGGTGACGAGCTTGGTGCCATCGGGGAACACCGCCTCGATCTGCACCTCCTGCACCAGCTCGGCGATGCCCTCCATTACTTGGTCGCGGCCCAGCCAAGTGGTGCCCTCGGCCATCAGCTCGGCCACGCTCTTGCCATCGCGGGCGCCCTCGATCACCAGAAAGCTCAACCAGGCCACCGCCTCGGGGTAATTGAGCTTCAGGCCCCGGTTGAGGCGCCGTTCCGTCAGCAGGGCCGCCGTAACGATCAGGAGCTTGTCCTTTTCCTGGGGGGTGAGGTGCATGCAAAGGAGGTGGCCAGGGCCACTTTGGCAGCGGCCGTGGCTGCGGAAGCGTTCATGAAGAACGGTTGACGCCGCTTGCGGTGGCGGAGCTGGGGGCCTGGGGGCTCAGGAATCGGTCGAGATCCAGGGGGTTTCCTGGAAGGGCCAAACCCGGGGCAGCTGGGGCGATGCCAGCCCCCGCTGCTGGCGGATCCGCGCCCAGATGCGGCTGAACCAGTAGCGGGCCGCCTGGCTGGAGGGGCCCCGGTAGCGGGCCACCAAACCCTGGTCGAGGGGGCCGCAGGCCAGCTCACCCTCGAGGCCGGCGCGGTCGTCGCGGCAGAGGCTGGCTAGGGCCTCGAGCTCGGCCGCGCCTAGGGGCTCGGGCGCCACCCAAACCAGGCTGCCAAACACCGGCTGGCCGGCCAGGCCGTGGTCGCCCTCGAGGCTGGCACCGCCCAGCTCCAGCCGGTCGACCAGTTCCCAGCGACTGGCCGGCCCCTGCAGGCGCCGGATCTCTAGTTGGGAACGCCAGCGGCCCTGGCCCAGGCCTTCGCCGGCGGCGCTGCGGCCCAAGCGCACCACCTCGGCGCCGAGCCAGCTAGCCCCTGGCGCCAGCTCCACCCGGCAGGTCTGCTCAAACAGGCCATCGGCAAACAGCACCAGCTCCTGGGGCAGCCACTCGAGATCGGCGCCGGCGGCCAGCTGGAACAACAGCTCCTGCTGGGCCCAACGCCCCTGGGGCGCCAGGCGGCTGCGGCCCACGGAGCCATAGACCTTCTGGGCCGCCACGCTGGTGAGCAGCACCCGGCTACCGGGCGCCAGGGTGGCCTGCACACCAATCCGATCCCCCCCCACCAGGCCACCGGCGGTGTGGAGCAGGGGCAATTCACAGCGACCATCGGCCTGCTGGAAGGCCCGCTGGATCTTCAGGGGCGAAGTGGCACCGCCTTGATAGATCGTGCGGGGCGGGGCATCGGGACCAGCCGCCTGCAAGCTGAACTGCAGCCGGGCTTCGGCCTGCCAGGAGTCGGTCATCGGCGGAGGGTGGCGGCGGACTTTGAATGCGGCCGCGGCGGTGTCCCGTTGCAATCAACACACTTTGCCGGCCCCTGGGCCCGCGAGGCTGTCGCTCCCCTGCAGGCTTGGGCCATGGAAGATTCCCTGGCGTCCCTGGTCCTGGTCCACCGGCTGGCTGCTGGCGAGCAGGGTGACGTCGGCGAGACCTTGCGGCTGCTGCTCACGGCCGACCAACGCACCAGCCTGCGGGGCCATCGGGTCAGCGCTTGCGGCCGGGACCTGGTGCTGCAGCTGCCCCGGGGTGCGGCGCTGCAACCCGGCGAATGGCTCTCCACCGCGTCAGGAGATCGGCTGGTGCGGGTAGAGGCGGCGCCGGAAGCGCTGCTGCTGGTGCGCAGCCCCGACCCCCTGGCCCTGCTGCAGGCGGCCTATCACCTCGGCAACCGCCATGTGGCGATGGAATTGCACCCGGGCGAGCTGCGAATCCTGGAGGATTCGGTACTCGCCGACCTGTTGCGTCAGCGGGGCTTAGCAGTGGAAGCGCTGGAGGCGCCCTTTGAGCCGGAGGCGGGGGCCTATGCGGGGGGTCACAGCCATAGCTCCGGTCATAGCCACAGCCACAGCCATCGCCATGGAGATAGCCATGGAGCAAGCCCCAACCCCGATCCCCACCAGGGCGCCGACCAGCCATGAGCACGGCCCAGTTGCACCTGTTCCAGCTGGTCAGCCCGGCCCTGCCGGTGGGGGCCTTCAGCTATTCGGAGGGCCTGGAGGTGCTGGTGCAAGCGGGCCGGATCACCACGCCTGCAGCCCTGGAGGCCTGGCTGCGGGCCGAGCTGGAGCGGGGCGCCCTTGGGGTGGAAGCGGCGGCCCTGGTTCCCCTGGCGGCAGCCCTGAACCGGGCCCGCTCGGCGCTGGCGGCAAGCATGGAAGGGGAGTTAGCCGCGGCCCTAACGGAGCTACGGGAACTCGATGGCTGGCTGTTGGCCGCCCGCGAATCGGCGGAGCTGCGCGCCCAGCAGCGTCAGATGGGCCAGTCGTTGCTGCGCCTGCTGGCCGATCTGGGTTGGCCCCTGCCCAGGGGGAGTGACGGGCTGGCCTGGCCGGCCGCCTGGGCCTGGGCCGGCGTCTGCCTGGACCTGCCCCCGGCCGACCTGGTGGAGGCCTACCTCTACGGCTGGGTCGCCAACCAAATCAGCGCCGCCGTGCGCCTAGTGCCCCTCGGCCCCACCCAGGGCCAACGGCTTCAACTGGCCCTAGCCCCACTGATCACAGAGCGGGCCAGCGCCCTCGGGGCAAGCGATCCCAGGCGTCTCTGGAGCGGTGGCGTCGGCGCCGGCCTGGCCCAGCTCAGCCACCGGGAGCTCTACTCGCGCCTCTTCCGCAGCTAAGCGGCATGGCCAACCCAGTCTGGGGTTGGTTCTAGTCAAAGCGACCGGGCCTGGATGCCCCGAATCGGCCTGACAAGCGGGTCATAATTTGCCGATGTTTTCCCTTGGTACGGGGCCTACGACCAGGGGCGGGGCGGCCGGCAAGCTGGTGGTGCGCATCCCCAAGGGCGAATCCCCAGCCTCCATGCCCTTTGAACCCCTCACCCCAACCACCCTGCTCCTGCAGGCCGACACCCTGGTGACGCCATGAGCAGCCGCCTGCGGGTGGGGGTGGCCGGACCGGTGGGGTCTGGCAAAACGGCCCTAGTCGAAGCGCTGTGCCGGCGCCTGCGCGACAGCCTGCAGCTGGCGGTGGTCACCAACGACATCTACACCCAGGAGGATGCCCAGTTCCTGACCCGGGCCGGGGCCCTGGAACCGGAGCGGATCCGCGGGGTGGAAACGGGCGGCTGCCCCCACACGGCGATCCGGGAGGACTGCTCGATTAACCGGGCGGCGGTGGAGGAGCTAGAGCGGGCCTTCCCAGGCTTGGACCTAGTGCTAGTCGAAAGCGGCGGCGACAACCTGGCGGCCAGCTTCAGCCCCGAACTGGTGGACCTCTGCATCTACGTAATCGATGTGGCCGCCGGCGACAAGATCCCCCGCAAGGGCGGGCCTGGCATCACCCGCTCCGACCTGCTGGTGATCAACAAGGTGGACCTGGCCCCCATGGTGGGCGCCAGCCTGGACGTGATGGCGCAGGACACCGAGCGCATGCGGGGCGGCAGGCCCTGGTGCTTCACCAACCTGCGCAGCGGCGAGGGTCTCGACCAGGTGGTGGCATTTTTGTTGCAACAGATACCGAATTAGGGCCCCAGCAGCCTGCAGCAGGCCGGGCTTGTGTGTGGTTGGGCAAATTGTATAAATGGATACAAAGTGCCCGGAGGCACACTCCCTATCTTCCGCATAACCGCTGTTACGCGGATTTCCCAGAGGAGTTTCTTTGTGATGAAGACCTTGTCGATGCGCCAAGCGTCCCGCGCCCTCTTCGGTGGCGCGGCCCTGCTGGCCACGTCCGTCTCCCTCGTCGCCTGTGGCGGTGGTGACCAGACCGCCGAGGGTGGCAAGTTTGACGGTGAAGTGAAGGTCGGCATCCTTCATTCCCGCTCCGGCACCATGGCCATCTCCGAAAACACGGTGGCCGAAGCCGAGTTGATGGCGATCGAAGAGATCAACGCCGCCGGTGGCGTCACGATCGACGGCAAGAAGCTGAAGATCGTTCCCGTTGAAGAAGATGGCGCCTCCGATTGGCCCACCTTCGCCGAAAAATCCAAAAAACTGATCGATCAAGACCAAGTTGCCGTTGTCTTCGGTGGCTGGACCTCCGCCAGCCGCAAGGCCATGCTGCCGGTGTATGAGGCCAAGGACGCCTTCCTCTACTACCCGATCCAGTACGAAGGCCAAGAGTGCTCCAAGAACATCTTCTATACCGGCGCTACCCCCAACCAGCAGGCCGAGCCCGCTGTTGAGTGGCTGCTGAAGAACAAGGGCAAGGACTTCTTCCTGGTTGGTTCGGACTACGTGTACCCACGTACCGCCAACACGATCATGAAGGAGCAGCTCAAGGTCCAGGGCGGCAAGCTCGTGGGTGAGGACTACCTGCCCCTCGGCAACACCGAGGTGGCTCCGATCATCGCCAAGATCAAGCAGGCCCTGCCCAAGGGTGGCGTGATCGTCAACACCCTCAACGGCGATAGCAACGTTGCCTTCTTCAAGCAGATGAAGGCCGCGGGCATCACCCCCGCCAACGGCTACTCGATCATGAGCTTCTCGATCGCCGAAGAGGAGATCGCCGCCATTGGTCCTGAGTACCTCGAAGGCACCTACGCCGCCTGGAACTTCTTCCAGAGCCTCGACACCCCCGCCTCCAAGAAGTTCACCGCCGACTTCAAGGCCAAGTATGGCGAGAAGCGCGTCACCAGTGACCCTGCTGAAGCTGCCTACGCCATGGTCTACCTCTGGGCCAAGGGTGCCGAGAAGGCCAACAGCGTCGACAACGCCAAGGTTCGCGAAGCCCTGATCGGCGTCAAGTTCGATGCCCCTGAGGGCCCGGTTGAAGTGCAACCCAACCACCACATCTCCAAGCTGGTGCTGATCGGCGAAGTTCAGAAGGACGGCATGTTCAAGATCCTTGAGAACAAGGGTGTGGTGAAGCCGCTGGCCTGGAACCAGTTTGTGCCCGAAACCAAGGGCTTCACCTGCGACTGGACCCAGAAGCGTCCTGACGCCGGCAAGTTCAAGATGTGATTTCGCCTGGGGGTACCAAGCCTTCGGGCTCCGGTCCCCCATCGAAACGCTCAACAGCTTGGGGGGGAGAGCAATCTCCCCCCTTTTTCAATTCAAACCAACCTTTAAATCTGGTGGTCACTGCCGCCCCTCTCTTGCTCGAGGGTTTGGTGGTGCTGCTCCTTCCACCTTTGCCTGATCCCTGCAGGTCGCAATGGATCTCCTCTACGAAACACTTTTCAATGGCCTGGCCATTGGCTCGGTTCTGGTGCTGGCAGCCCTGGGACTAGCCGTGGTTTTTGGTCTGATGGGTGTCATCAACATGGCCCATGGCGAGTTGATGATGCTTGGTGCCTACACCACCTTTGTGGTGCAGAACATCTTCAAGGCCGTGGTGCCTGAAGCCCTCTTCCCGATTTACATTCTGGTGGCCATTCCCCTGGCCTTTGTGGTCAGCGGCCTGGTTGGTTTGCTCCTGGAGAAAACGGTCATTCGCCGTCTCTACGGACGGCCCCTGGAAACCCTGCTGGCCACCTGGGGGGTGAGCCTGATCCTGCAGCAATTCGTGCGCTCGGTCAGCAGTGCCTTTGCCCTCGGCCTGCTCGTGACCGTGGTCGGCGGCTTGCTGATCCCGCGGCTCACGCCCAAAGCCTGGTGGCACCAGCGCTGGACTCCCCTGCTTGGTTCCGGCAGCTGGATCGGTTCCGGCCTGGTGGGCATTGTGGTGGCCTCGGTTCTGGGCCAACAACGGGTGTTGGACCAGCCCTGGTTCAGCGCCCGCAACATCGATGTCACCGCACCCACCTGGCTGCGCGGCTCGATTGATGTGGGCGCAGTCAACATGCCTACGGCACGCCTGTTCATCATTGCGCTCACGGCCATCGCCCTGATTGGGGTGACCTGGTTCCTGCAAAAGAGTGTTTGGGGCATCCGCATCCGCGCCGTCACCCAGAACCGCTCGATGAGCAGCTGCCTGGGCATCCCCACCGAAAAGGTGGACGCCCTCACCTTCCTGATCGGCTCCGGCCTGGCGGGTGTGGCTGGCGTGGCCGTCACCCTGCTCGGTTCGGTGGGCCCCAACCTGGGCGGCAACTACATCGTCGACTGCTTCATGGTGGTGGTGCTTGGCGGCGTCGGCAAATTGGCCGGCACGGTGCTGGCGGCTCTTGGCATCGGCGTGCTCAGCTATCTGATCGGCTCCGGCTCCCTGCTCTTGGTCTGGCCAGCCATGCCGGCTGGGCTGAATGAATTGATCACCTTCTTTGCCACCACCTCGATGGCCAAGGTGTTGGTCTTTGCCCTGATTGTGGTGTTCCTGCAGGTCAGACCGGCCGGTCTGTTCCCGCAGAAGGGTCGCATGGTGGAGGCCTAATCAATGGCGGATTTCGCTTCGTCCCTGTTCTCCTCCCGCAACCTGCGCCGCAGCCTGCCCTGGCTAGTGATCGTGGTGGCCGCCCTGGTGCTACCGGCGGTGTTGCCCCCCTTCCGGCTCAACCTGCTGGGCCGCTTCCTCTCGCTTGGCATCGTTGCCCTCGGCGTTGATCTGATCTGGGGCTACACGGGCATGCTCAGCCTGGGCCAGGGCATCTTTTTTGCCCTGGGCGGCTATGCCCTCGGCATGTATCTCCAGCTCGACAGCCTGGAGCCGGGCCAATTGCCGGAGTTTTTCGGTCTCTACGGGGTCAAGGGCCTACCGGCCTTCTGGCAGCCCTTCAGCTCACCTGTCTTCACCCTTTTCGCCGTCTGGGTGATTCCGGCCCTGGTGGCAGGCCTGCTCGGCTACCTGGTGTTCCGCAACCGCATCAAGGGGGTCTACTTTTCGATCCTCACCCAGGCGGCCCTGCTGGTGTTTTTCAACTTCTTCAATGGCCAGCAGAAGTTGATCAACGGCACCAACGGCCTCAAAACCGACACCGCCCACATCTTTGGGATCCTGGTGGGCAGCGATGGCATGCAGCGCAACCTCTTCTGGGTCACGGTGGTGCTGGTAATCGGCGCCTGGTTCCTCTGCCGCTGGCTCACTACCGGTCGCTTCGGCGATGCCCTAGTGGCGATCCGCGACGATGAACCGCGGCTGCGCTTCACCGGCTACAACCCCACCGCCTACAAGACCCTGGTGTTTGCCGTGGCTGGGGCCCTGGCCGGCGTCAGTGGCGCCCTCTATACGGTGCAATCGGGCATTGTGTCGCCCCAGTTCATGGCGGTGCCCTTCTCGATCGAGATGGTGATCTGGGTCGCCGTCGGCGGCCGCGGCACCCTGATCGGAGCCATTCTTGGAGCCGTCCTGATCAATTACGCCAAAAGCCTGATCAGCGAACAACTTCCCGAAACCTGGCTCTTCATCCAGGGAGGCCTGTTCCTGCTGGTGGTGACCGCCTTACCTGATGGTCTGGTGGGCTGGTGGCGCCAAGGGGGCCCGGGCCGCCTGCTCGCCATGGTGGTCTTGCCGCAGCGCTCGCTCACCTATCCGGCCCTGGATCTCGACCCCGAGGTCCAGGCTGAACACAGTCAGTTCGATACCCAAGGTTCTGAGTCGCAAGGCTCCAAAGGAGGTCCGCGATGAATCTGCTCGAACTGCGGGGCGTGAGCGTCAGCTTTGATGGCTTTCTCGCCCTCAATGACCTCAATCTCCAGCTCGCCCCAGGTGAATTGCGGGCCGTGATCGGCCCCAACGGCGCTGGCAAGACCACCTTCCTCGATGTGATTACCGGCAAGCTGAAACCGACCAAAGGGGATGTGTTATTCCGCGGCAAGTCGTTGGTGGGCCAGAGCGAACACCACATCTCGCGCTTAGGCATCGGCCGCAAATTCCAGACCCCCCGGGTGTATCAAAACCTCACGCCCCGGCGCAACCTGGAGCTGGCGGTGCGGGGTCCCCATGGACCGTTTGACCTGCTGTTCGGTCGCCTCAGCAGCGAGCAACGGGATCGGGTCCAGCACCTGCTCGGCGTTGTCGGCCTGGAATCCCATGCCGCCCAACAATCCGGTGGCCTCTCCCACGGCCAAAAGCAGTGGCTGGAGATCGCCATGTTGGTGGCCCAGGATCCCGAGTTGCTGCTCGTGGATGAACCGGTGGCCGGCCTCACCGATGGGGAAACCGAGCGCACCGGCGAATTGTTGCGCCAACTGGCTGGCGACCACACCGTGCTGGTGATTGAGCACGACATGGACTTCATCCGCGATCTGCAGGCGCCCGTCACGGTGCTGCATGAGGGCCACGTGCTCTGTGAAGGATCGATGGACCAGGTGCAGAACGACCCACGGGTGATTGAGGTGTATCTCGGCAGCGAAACCCAGGAGGCCCCATGACCAGTTCCAACCTGGTACAGACCAACAACCAGGCGGGCGGCCCGGGCTCGGGCCCAGGCTCGAACCTGCTGCAATTGCGCGGGCTGAATGTCTATTACGGCGAGAGCCACATCCTCCGCGATGTGGATCTGAGCGTGGCCCCGGGCCAGATGGTTTGCCTAATCGGCCGCAATGGCGTCGGTAAAACCACCCTGCTCAAGACCGTGATCGGCCTACTGCGCCAACGCAGCGGCTCGGTGCAACTGGATGGGCGGGAGCTCTCGCCCCTGGCCCCGCACCAGCGGGCCCGCAGGGGCATCGGCTATGTGCCCCAGGGCCGGGAAATTATTGCCCAGCTCACGGTGCGCGAAAACCTGCTGCTCGGTCTCGAGGCCCTGCCCGGCGGCCTGGGCCAGACGCGCCATATCGATCCGCTGGTGTTCGAGTTGTTCCCGATCTTGGAGACGTTTCTCAACCGCCGCGGCGGCGACCTCTCCGGCGGTCAGCAACAACAACTGGCGATCGCCCGGGCCCTGCTCGGTAAGCCCAGGCTATTGCTGCTGGATGAACCCACCGAAGGCATCCAGCCCTCGGTGGTATTGGACATCGAGCGGGCCGTGCGCCGCATCATCGAAACCACCGGCATCAGCGTGCTGCTAGTGGAACAACACCTCCACTTCGTGCGCCAGGCCGACTGGTACTACGCAATGCAAAAGGGCGGCGTGGTGGCCAGCGGCCCCACGGGTGATCTCAGCAAGGAGGTTGTGGATCGCTTCTTGAGTGTTTAAAGAGCGCTGCGATCCAGGCTGGCCCACAGTGCTGGGCTGGCTTGGACCCGGCACAAATTAACCGAGGAAACCACTAAGGCTTTTTGGCGATCTTGCGATCATCAAAATCTCCTTGCCTGCATAGGTTCTCATGTAAACGGCCAAGCCAGGCACCTGGATCTTTGCCCATTTTCAACTCCTTGCGTCCGTCAAAATAAAACAGGACCTGCCAACTGGTATCACCCTTGCGCCCTTCTGCTGCGGCAGCACTACGCACTGGGGTGCCGTAAAGGTTGTCGTAGTTGGGCCACTTTGGTTCATCGGGGATGCTGCAAATCGCGTTCACCTCAAGCAATTGCTCAGGCTGGCCGCCGCCAATGATCTTGACGACGCCATCAAACAGGCCATTGGGTTCTCCGCCGCGGAAGGGCTCCACCAGCACCACCCGCTGCTCACCCACTTGCACCAGCAGGTCGCCGGGTTTGGCGCTGGACTGGGGCTGCTCCCTGGTGAACAAGCCACAGCCGCTGAGGGCCAGCAGGCCCACCAGGCCAAGGCAACGGCCCATCCCTAGGGAAAGACGGGGAAGGCCTGGCTTTCCACTGACTTGGCTCCCCATTCCATCTCTTCCCAATGAAGATCCAACCTATCGAGCGGGCGGCAACGCCGATCACCACTCCAGGGCCGGGCTAGGCGAGCCCAGGCCTAGGCCAGCAGGCTGCGCCAGAACGATTCCGCCAGGGCGCTGGCCCCGTGAGGGTCGCCAGCCGGCTGGCCGGCAGCTGCCACGGCCTGGCCATTCACAGCCCGAATCGGCCGGCAGCCCAGGCTGTTGAGCAACAGGGCCGCGCTGACTGAAGTCTTGGTTGGGTCGTTGATGGAGTCGTTGGTTGGGTGCTTGATGGAGTCGTTGATGGGCTGGAGCAGGAGCCCCGGATCGAGCGTTGCTTCCCGCGCCAGGCCGAGCTCCAGGGCCCGGCCCCGCATCACCCCCGGCAGGCAGCCACTGGCTAAGGGTGGCGTCAGCCAGGTGGCGTCGATCAACAGCAAGAGGTTGGCCGTGGCGCCACAGCAGAGTTCCCCAGCCGTGCCCAGCAGCAGGGCCTCCTCGGCCCCGGCGCTGCGGGCCTCGCGCCGGGCCTGGATCGCCTGGCCATAGGCAAAGGTTTTGCACTGGCTCAAGAGGCTGGTGCCCTGGCGTCGTTCCAGCTGGCTGATCCACACCGTTACTGGCCGGAAGCTGGGCTGGAGCGGCGTGAACAGCAACCAGAAGCGGTGCAGCAGGGGCGGCTCGCCCTCGGCGGGTAGATCGATCCCCCGGGCTGGGGCAGACCCCCGGCTCCAGTTCAGGCGCAAGGCCCCGTCCAAGGCCCTCTCCCCAGCCTGGCAACGCTCCAAGGCCGCCGCGATCAGGGGCTCGAGCCCTTGCCGGTTGGGGGGCACCTCCATGCCCAGGAGGGCGGCAGAGCGGTGCCAGCGCTCGAGATGGGCATCCAGCAGCCGGGCTTGCCCCTGCTCCACCAGCACCGTTTCAAACAGGCCATCGGCCAGGGTCAGGCCGCGATCATCGAGGGGCAGGCTCAACTGGTCGGGCCGGCCCCACTGGCCCCGCTGGGGCGGCTGGCTGGGGTCGCCGATCCAGGCGATCGGCTGGGGCTGGCCCGAGCCAGGGTCTGGAGTCGCTGGAGCAGGACTGGTTGGGATGTCTTGGCCGCCGCTCATGCCAGGGCCTCCAGCAGGGGTTGGAGTTTCCAGCCCAGTTCCTCCGCTTCTCCAGCCGGATCGGAATCGGCAACGATGCCGCAGCCGGCGTGGACCCGCAGGCGCTGGCCCTTGACCATGACGCTGCGGATCAGGATGTTGCTGTCGAAGCTGCCATCGGCGCCGAGGCGGAACAGGGAGCCGCAGTAGGGGCCCCGCGGCACCGGCTCGAGCTCGCTCAAGCGTTGGCAGGCGCGCACCTTGGGGGCACCGGTGATCGAGCCCCCCGGCCAGCTGGCCCGCAGCAGGTCCACCAGGCCCAGGCCAGGCCGCAGCTGGCCCCGCACCACCGAGGTGAGGTGGTGCACCTGGCGGTAACTCTCCAGCCCCACCAGTTGATCCACCCGGATCGAGCCCGGCTGGCAGACCCGGCCCAGGTCGTTGCGCATCAGGTCGACGATCATCACGTTCTCGGCCCGGTCCTTGGGGTTGGTGACCAGGTCGGCGGCGGCATCGGCATCGGCCAGGGGATCGCTGCTGCGGGGGCGGGTGCCCTTGATCGGCCTGGTCTCCACCGCGCCGCTCGCCGAAACCTGCAGAAACCGTTCCGGCGAGGCCGACAGCACGGCCTCCAGGCTGCTGCAATCACCTGCCCTGGCAGGGCCACCAACGCTGGCGGCACTGGCGCCGCCAATCGCCAGCCCGGAGAAGGGGGCCGGGCAGTGGCGGCGCAACCGGCCATAGAGGGCCAGGGGATCGGCAGGAGCTGTCAAATCCTGTTCGCAACAGGCGCTGAGGTTGGCCTGAAACAAATCGCCCCTGGCGATCAAGTCGCGCACCTGGCCCACTTGGTCGGCAAAGCGGCCGGCGCTGGTGTGCCAATGCCAGGCCCCCACGGGAATGGCGGCGGCTTCGGGGGGCGCCCGGTGGGGCAGGGCCTCGATCACGGCGGCCAACTCGCCAAAGAGGGCGCTGTCGCTGCCCTCCAGCCACAGCCGCTGCTCCTGTTGGTCGAGCCGCAGCACCGGGTCATGGCGGGCCGCCCAGAGCACGGCCATGTCGCTCTGGCGCCAATGGGCGCCCGGTTCCACCCAGGCACCGGCCCCGTAGGCCAACCAGCCCATCCAGTGGCCGCCGCCCGCCGCCAGGGCCCCTAAGGCCCCAAAGGGGTCCTGATCGCGGCAGACGACCAGCTCCTGGGGCGCCACCCCCAACACACTCCAACGGCCCAGGTCGCTGCCGTCGCCATCCAGCCACACCAGCCCTTCCCGGCCAAAGCGTTCGGCCAAGCCCCAGGCCAGCGGCCAGGGATCGCGCCAGGGCAGCTCCAGGCACCTCATCGACTCCGATGGCGGCCCTGGCGGCCCAGGGGGGTGGCCAGCTCCGGATGGCCCGCGTCGATCAGGGCCGCATCACGGATGCGGCAGCTATCGCAAAGGCCGCAGGGCTCCTGGCCACCGCTGTAGCAACTCCAGGTTTGGGCGATCGGCACCCCCAGCCGCAGGGCCTCAGCCACGATGCGGGTCTTCTGCCATTCCACCAAGGGGGCCCAGAGCTGGGCGCCCCGGCCTTCCCGGCCAGCCTTACTGGCGAGATCGGCCAGGGTCTGGAAGGCCCCCAGGTAATCGGGCCGGCAATCGGGATAGCCGGAATAATCCACCGCATTGACCCCCAGCACCAAGCGCTCGGCGCCGCGGGCCTCGGCCAGGCTCAGGCCCAGGGCGATGAACACGGTGTTGCGGCCCGGCACGTAGGTGGAAGGAATCACCCCGGCCTCCACCCCGGCGCTGGGCAGGGCGATGGCGGCATCGGTGAGCGACGAGCCGCCCCAGGCCGCCAGGTTGACGGCAATTGTGTGGTGTTCGGCCAGACCCAGCACCCCCGCCAACCGATCGGCCGCCACCAGCTCGCGGCGATGGCGCTGGCCGTAGTCGAAGGAGAGGCCGATGACCCGCTGGCCCGCCTCCACCGCCAGGGCCGCCGCAGTGGCCGAATCAAGCCCGCCGGAGAGCAGGGCGATGGTGGTGGGAGTGCTCAAGGACAGGGGGCAGACGGAAAGCCGGAGGCAGGAGTGACCAACCCCATGATGGCGCCGCAAAGTGCCGCCACCAGGGCCCGTTCAGCGCACGCCCAGCCATTTGTGGGTCTGCAGGCTGAGGCGCCAATCGGGCCGGGACTGCACAAAGGCAACCGCAAGCTGCTGGCCCTCGGGGCAGTCGTAGCCGGGTTGCAGCAGCAACAGGGGGCCAGGGGATTGGCCCTGCAGCCCGGCAGAGGGGTCGCTCACCCGCCGGGCGGTGGCAGCAGCAGCCATGGCCTGGGCGAAGTCCAGATCGGCAGGGCTGTGCACCACAACCTTGAGCTCATCGCAACGGGCTACCAGCTCGGCCCTAGGCGGCCGATGGGCCTTAGGGGAGAGGGTGATCCAATCGAAACGACCGCTCAGGGCGTTGACACCGCTGGTTTCCAAATGCAGGGGCAGCCCGGCGGCGGCCAGGGCGGCGCAGAGGGGCCCCAAGTCGTGTTCGAGGGGTTCCCCACCCGTGATCACCACAAAGCCGGCTCCAGCAGCGGCGGCCGCCCGAACCTCAGCCACCAGCCCGGCAAGCGGGCGCTGGGGATGGCTCTGGGCCGGCCAGGAGTGTTTGGTGTCACACCAGGGGCAGCCCACCGAGCAGCCGGCCAGGCGAATGAAGAAGGCACTGCGGCCGGCGTGGACCCCCTCCCCCTGCAGAGAATGGAAGGTTTCCACCACCGGCAGGCTGGCGCTACATGGGGCGATCGCCACGGCTCAGGCCGCCAGCAGCTGCTCCCCAGGCCTGGCCGGCAGCCGCTGCTGGGCAGCCTCGATCAGGCCCCGGAACAGGGGATGGGGCCGGCCAGGCCGCGAGAGGAATTCGGGGTGGAACTGGCAGGCGGTGAAAAAGGGATGGCCCTTGAGCTCAATCAGTTCCACCAGCCGGCCATCGGGGGAGGTGCCGCTGATCTGGTAACCCGCCTCCACAAAGGCAGTCCGGTAGGCGTTGTTGAACTCGTAGCGGTGGCGGTGGCGTTCGTAGACCACCTCCTCGCCATAGAGCTCCTGGCCCAGGGTGCCGGCCGCCAGGCGGCAGGGATACACCCCCAGGCGCATGGTGCCGCCGAGATCGACCACATCCTGTTGCTCGGGCAGCAGGTTGATCACCGGGTGGGGGGTGTGGGGATCGAGCTCGGCGCTGGTGGCCCCCACCAGGCCGGCCTGGTTGCGGGCCCACTCGATCACGGCGCACTGCATGCCCAGGCACAGGCCCAGGAACGGCACCTGCTGCTCCCGGGCCCAGCGGATCGCTGCCACCTTGCCATCAACGCCGCGGTTGCCGAAGCCCCCCGGCACCACCACCGCATCCATGCCCTCAAGCAGGGCCACCGCCCCCTGGCTTTCAATCTTTTCGGCGCTGACCCAATGGAGATCAAGGCAGGCATCGCGGTCGATGCAGGCGTGGCGCAGGGCCTCCACCACCGAGAGGTAGGCGTCATTGAGCTGCACGTACTTGCCGACCAGGGCCACCTTCACGGCCCGGCCCGGGTTACGCAGCTTGTGCACCAGTTCGGCCCAGCGGGCCATGTCGCTGTCGCGATCATCGAGGCCCAACACCTCGAGCACCTGGCGGCTGAGGCCTTCGCTCTCCATGGCGATCGGCACCGCATAGATGCTGTCGGCATCGAGGGCCTGGATCACCGCCTTGGTGGCCACGCCGCAGAAGCCGCCGATCTTGGCCTTGAGGTCTTCGTTGATCGGCCGGTCGCTGCGGCAGACCAGCACATCGGGCTGGATGCCGATCGAGCGCAGCTCCTTCACCGAGTGCTGGGTGGGTTTGGTCTTGAGTTCGCCCGAGGTGCCGATGAAGGGCAGCAGGGTCACATGCACATAGGCCAGGTCGTTGCGGCCGACATCGCCGCGGAATTCGCGAATCGCCTCGAGAAACGGCAGGGATTCGATATCACCTACGGTGCCGCCGATCTCGGTGATCACCACATCGGCGCCGCTATTGGCGGCCACCCGCTTGATGCGTTCGCGGATCTCGCCGGTGATATGGGGGATCACCTGCACGGTGCCACCGTTGTAATCACCGCGCCGTTCCTTATTGATCACCGATTGGTAGATCGAGCCCGTGGTCACGCTGTTCAGGCGCGACATGGCCGTGTCGGTGAAGCGCTCGTAGTGGCCCAGGTCCAGGTCGGTTTCGGCGCCGTCCTCGGTGACAAACACCTCGCCGTGCTGATAGGGGCTCATCGTGCCCGGATCGACGTTGAGGTAGGGGTCGAGCTTGAGGATCGACACGCTGTAGCCGCGGGACTTGAGCAACCGCCCGAGGCTTGCCGCCACGATCCCCTTGCCGATGCTGGACACCACGCCACCGGTCACGAAGACGAATTTGGCCATGGCACCTCAGGCGAAATCCCAATTTATCGGTTCATGACAAAGGCCCGGCAGGCCGGACCAGGCCGAACCCAAGGGTGCCTCAGCCCTCCAGGAGGCTGCGCAGCATCCAGGCGGTTTTTTCGTGGATCTGCAGCCGCTGGGTGAGCAGGTCGGCGCTGGGTTGGTCGCCGCAGTCATCGGCCAGCACAAACACGGCCCGGGCGGTGCGGGCCACGGCCTCATGGCCCAGCACCAGCTCCCGCACCATGGCGGTGGCAGCCGGAATCCCCTCGCTTTCGCTGATCGAAGCCAGGCTGGCAAAGCTGGCGCCGCCAAAGGGGGCCGGACAGCCAAGCGAGCGGATCCGCTCAGCAATCCCATCGAGGGCATTCCAGAGCTCGATGTACTGCCCCTCGAACATCAGGTGCAGGGTGTTGAACATCGGCCCGGTCACGTTCCAATGGAAGCCGTGGGTCTTGCCGTAGAGCACGAAGGTGTCAGCCAGCAGGCGCCCCAGGCCTTCGGCGATCTGCAGGCGCTGCTCTTCAGGCAGGCCGATGTCAATCGGCTGGGCGCTGCTGGAGAGGGGGGCGGCGGTCATGGGGAGGCAATCGCAATGGACAGCCCCGGCTGCTGGGGCGATCCAAGGGTTCTAGCCCAAGCCGAACCCGTCAGTCGGTCGCGCCCGCCGCCTCAGCAAGGAGCAAGACCCAACTGGCACAACCGCTGGTTGGGTGTTGGGTTGGGGCCGCCAGCCCTTACTCGTCGGCGGTCCAGGTGCTGGCCACATGCAGCTCCTCGAGCTGCTTCAGGCTCACATCCGCCGGCGCCTGGGTCATTAGGCAGCGGGCCTGCTGGGTTTTGGGGAAGGCGATGGTGTCGCGGATCGACTCCTCGCCGGCCAGCAGCATCACCATCCGGTCGACCCCGAAGGCCAAGCCGCCGTGGGGCGGGGCGCCCATGTCGAGGGCCTCCATCAGGAAACCGAACTGGCGGTTGGCCTCCTCCAGGGGCAGGCCGATGGTTTCCAGCACCTGGCGCTGCAGGGCCGAATCGTGGATGCGCAGGGAGCCACCGCCCAGCTCCAGGCCATTGAGCACCAGGTCGTAGGCCTGGGCCCGGGCCGTCGGCAGGGTGGCGGCCCACTGGGCCGGCTCGCTGCCGAGGTCGGCAACGTTCGGTGCGCAGAAGGGGTGGTGCAACGCTTCGAGGCGGTTTTCGCCGGCGTTGAACTCGAACATCGGGAAATCGACCACCCAGAGGAAGTTCCAAGCGGCGTTGGCCCGATCGGCGGCCACCAGGCCCAGCTCCTTGGCCAGGAACTGGCGCACCCGATCAAGGGCCTTATTCACCGTGGCCGTGTCACCGGCCCCAAAGAGCAGCAGGGTGCCGGGCACGGCGCCGGTGCGCTCCAGCAGTTCGGCCTTGGCTTCGGCTGAAAGGTTGTCCTTGATGGCGCCGATCGTGTCGATCTCGCCGCCCTCGCGCACGCGGATGAAGGCCAGGCCGCCGGCTCCAGCCTTTTGGGCCTCACTAAAAACATCGCCGCCGGGCTTGATGCGCACGTTGCTGAGGGCCTCGTTACCGCCGGGCACGGCGATGCACTTCACCGACCCGCCGGCGGCCACGGCGCCGGAGAACACCTTGAAGCCCATGCCGGCCACCAGGTCGCTCACGTTCACCAGCTCCATGCCATAGCGGGTGTCGGGCCGGTCGGTGCCGTAGCGATCCATGGCCTCCTGCCAGGTGAGGCGCGGGAAGGGCTGGGGCAGCGCGATGCCCTTCACGGCCTTCCAGATCGCACAGATCAGCTGTTCGTTGAGGGCCAGGATCTGCTCCTGGTCCATGAAGCTCATCTCCATGTCCAGCTGGGTGAACTCCGGCTGGCGATCGGCGCGCAGGTCTTCGTCGCGGAAGCAGCGGGCCACCTGGTAATAGCGCTCCAGGCCGCCCACCATCAGCAGCTGCTTGAACAGTTGGGGCGACTGGGGCAGGGCGAACCATTCGCCACCACAAACCCGCGAGGGCACCAGGTAATCGCGGGCGCCTTCGGGGGTGGAGCGGGTCAGCACCGGCGTTTCCACCTCGATGAAGCCCTGCTCTTCGAGGAAGCGGCGGGCGGTTTGGATCGTGAGGTGACGCAGGCGCAGGTTGCCGTTCATGCGCTCGCGGCGCAGATCCAGGTAGCGGTGGCGCAGACGCAGCTCCTCGCGGGTGTTCTCCTCGTCGTGCACCGACACCGGGAAGGGCAACGTGCCCTTCACCGCGTTGAGCACGGTGATGGCGCTGGCCAGCACCTCGATATGGCCGGTGGCCAGGCGCTCGTTGAGCGATTCGGCCGGGCGGGCCCGCACCCGGCCCCTCACCTGCAGCACCGTTTCGCTGCGCAGGTGTTCGGCCACGGCGAAGGCCTCGGCGCCCAGATCCGGATCCACCGTGATCTGCACCGTGCCGCTGCGGTCGCGCAGGTCGATGAAAATCACGCCGCCATGGTCGCGGCGCCGGTCCACCCAGCCGCACAAGCTCACGTCCAAACCGATGACGTCCTGAGCCAGATCACTGCGCAGATCGCCGCACCCGTGGCTGCGCATGGCGGAACTCGAAATCAATTGGCGATTTTCCCATGGCGAGCGGTATTAGCCCAAGCGCTGGGGCTTCCATTTCGGTCGGATCAGCCCCCGTCCGGCCTCAGGGGCGCCGATAAAAAGGCCGTTTCACCACCGTGGCCGGGGCCGCCTTGCCGCGGATCTCCACCGCCAGTTCGGTGCCAAGCTTGGCGGCATCACTGGGCACATAGGCCAGGGCGATGGCCTCCCCCAGGGTGGGGGACCAGGTGCCGCTTGTAATCACGCCAACGCTCTGGCCGTCCCTCAACACTGGATAGCCGTGGCGGGCGATGGCCCGGCCCTCGAGCTTCAGGCCCACGAGTTTTCTGGTCACGCCCTCGGCGCCCTGGCGCTCGAGCACCTCGCGGCCGATGAAGGCTTTGGGCATCTCCAGGTGCACCAGCCAGCCCAGGCCGGCCTCCAGGGGGGTTGTGCTGGCATCCAGCTCACTGCCATAGAGGTGCATGGCCGCCTCCAGGCGCAGGGTGTCGCGGGCACCCAAACCGCAGGGCACCACCCCTTCCTCAAGGAGTTGCTGCCAGAGGGCCAGGCCGGCCTCATGGTTCAGCAGCAATTCAAAGCCGTCTTCGCCGGTGTAGCCGGTGCGGCCCACAAACAGCTCAGCGCCGGCGGCGGCCCCCTGGGCCGTGCCGTCCAGGCGCAACTGGCGATGGCCGAAGCGGGGCAGGCCGGCCAGGGAGACGCCACTCAGAGCTTCCAGCCGGCTCGCTGCCTCGGGGCCCTGCAGGGCCAGCAGCACGCCCTCACCCTTGTGATCGGTCACTTCAATGCCCCTGGGTTCGAGCTGGGCCCGGATCCAGGCCGTGTCGGCTTCAGCGCAGGCCGCATTGATCACCACCAGCAGCCCGTCGGTTTCGGCGCCTGGGACCAGCTCGCCAGCCACCACCCGGCCCTGGTCGTAGACGATCAGGTCATCACGGATGCCGCCCGCTTCGTTGAGAAGCACCGTGTAGCAGGCCTCACCGGGGCCGATGCGGAACAGGTCGGTGGGCACCAGGGCCTGGAGGGCATCCTTTGCGCCATCGCCGCGCAGACGCAGCACCCCCATGTGGGAAATATCAAAGAGGCCGCAGCCGCTGCGCACCGCCGAGTGCTCTGCCACAAGACCGCCGAACTGCACCGCCATTTCCCAGCCGGCGAAGGGCACCAGGCGCCCACCGGCCGCCCGGGACGCCTTGAATAGGGGCGTGCGCCGCAGGCCTGGAACGCCGCCAGGGTCCTGGTCCGAGGGGCCTAAGGAGGCTCCTGGGGAAGGGGCAGCCAGCGGAAGGTCGGCCATGGCAGCGATGCCGCTCAGATCAAGCGAATCCTATGGAGCCCAGTTCACGGGCTGGCAGGGCGAAAGCCAGAACGGCCATAACCAAGAGATCGCTAACCCTCGCTAGGCCAGGTTGGCTTCCTAGCGATCAGGGCAAAGCGACGAACATCACCAAGCGCCGGACCCCAGCCTAAGCTAAGTTTGGTAACATTTTATACATAACTACCGGGCTAGCGGGCTCTCTTGTATCGCAGCTGCCACTGCTGCCGCCCCCTAGTCGTAATAATGATTTCAATAAATCGATACTTGAGGTTGGGTGATTGTCCATAACGCCAGGCCTGGCATCGCCGGTTGATCTCCTTGCCACCCAGGTGGACTGTGAGCGGCTCACCTATCCCACGGGAGCGGAGATCTTTACTAGTGGTGAGCGGGCAACCTCAATTTTTGGCGTTTTGCAGGGCTTGGTCGAGCTGATCGATGCCGACGGCAACCGGCTCTGCCATCGCCCTGGTGAAGTATTCAGCTATCAGGACATTGCCTGGCGAGAAGGCCGCTTCCGCAATGACGCCGTGGCGCGCACGCCCGTGGAGCTAGTGAAACTAGGCCGGCCCCACTTCCTCAACCTGCTCCACAAGCACCCCACCATGGCGGTGATGCTGATCTCCCAGCAACATGAACGCATGCGCGAACAGCGCGATAGTGGCACGATTTGCTATTGATTAGAGCCGAGGTCGATGCCCCAGGCCAACCTAATACAGGCAAGCGTAATAATAAAGAATAATCATTAATACACCATACGTCCCGTGGGCAATTAGGGGATCACCTGAGATTACTATCTTAGAAAGAGATAGAGGACAATCTGGCCTCAATGCACGGAATGCATTAAACAGCTACAGTCAGTCTTAACACCCAAGAAGGGCAGAACAAAACCAGCAAGGAGCATGATCAACCAACAGCGCCCACAGGGCTGGAACAGGCTAGGGGAGGACGTCCGAGCGACATGGGAGCATCCCCAAACAAAAAAGCCCCGGCCCTAGGGCCGAAGCTTGATCCCGGTTGAGCGGGTGTTTGTTTAGATTGGGCTGGCGATAGAAGTGATCAAACACCAGCAAAGAATGACCACACAGTAAAAAGTTTGCTGGTCTGCTTATTTAGGCAATGGTGTCAAACTTAAAGACGAGAACATTATCATCAAAGTCAAGGTCACCGCCATCAAGCATATCTTCCAGGCCGAACATATTTGTACCAAGAACCCGGAAGTGGCTGATTTTATCCGTATTAGCAGCGGCAAAACCGAAGAAGGTGTTGCCATTCACCTGGGCGAAGGGTGCCAGGAAGGTCGTTTCGCTGAGGTCGATGGTTTTTGAGGACGTTAACTTATTGCCAACGCTCATGCCAGAAAGGCTGTCCACACGATTTGCAGTGCTGATGGCTGCAGCGGCGTAACCAACATCTTCAGGACGCAGTACGAGCCCACTGGCCGTACGCACGGAGCCACTCGAATCTAGGGTTCGGTAAAAGCCGGTTATGGAATCGTAACTGGCTTCGCGACCCATATGAAGGGTGCCTTGAACAGCTTCACCCGTGGTGAATGATGAGAAATCAAGCACAGCTGCTGTGCCCTGCTCCTGGCCAATCAAGGCACTGAGACCTTGATTACTGTCTTGCAGGTTGAGGATGAAGCGAACACCACTAGACGAAGAGAACTCGGCAGAGCTTTGGTTCTTCAAGGTTGCCGTGAAGAAGCTCAGACGGGGGTCCATCGAACTGGTGAGTTGATCTAGGGTGCCGTCAGCCACTTCAAAGAAACGTACATTCTGGTTATTAAGGAGCAGAATGTCTTTACTGAAAGTGGTGCTAGATGGCAGAACCAAATCATTATTTTCAAGTGTAGAGAATAAGATTTGAGATTGACTACGGATTGTGGCTAGATCTAGGGAAGCTGCGCTCGCTACTTGGCTCTCTTCAAGCAACAAATAACCAATTTGATTGGCGCTGGCTGGAAGGGTTTGCAGGGATGCTTTTAAGAACAAGCTAGCCGCTGCGGTGGTATTGTTTGGATCCGATGCTTTTAAAATGCTGAGCGCGCCAATCTGAAGCACAGGATCTATATCAACAGTGCCAACCGTCGAAGGGTCAACAATCGTGCCGTTAACAGTTCCATCCTTATCACCATAGCCTCCATCAATCAGCTTGAGGCTGACGAAATCAGCAACACCATCGCCGCTACGATCGTAAAAACGAGCACCACCACCCTTGAGGGGGTTATAGGTGAGAGGAGCAACCTTACCTTGAGAATCAATGGAGTAATAGGTAAGATGCTTTGAGGCGGCTGGAAGGGTATTGATGAAAGCGCCTAAATCCATACCAACGTTAAAGGCCGAAATCTTCGCTTCAATATCGGCCTCGAAGTTCAAGGCCCTTTCAGAAAGAGTTACAGCAGCGTTGGTAACGTGATCTCGATAACTTGTGTCTGCCTTATTAACTTTCTCGCCTGCGTCCATCAGTTGGGCAGATTTCTCAGGATTAAAGTTGCCTCCATAATGTGTTACGGCGAAGGTTTTGACTTCACCAGTTGGGGTGGTCACGCCCAAAACGGATGTATTCGCGGGTTGCGGAGGTGCCTCCTTAAAGAGCAACTTAGGACTGTATGGGGTGATGACTTTACCGTCATAGAACCCCAGCTCAAGACCGAGCGCAGCCACATCTTCAGCCTTGAGGCCTTTAGGTGTCTTGATACTGATGTTGGGGCCATCATTGGTGATCCAATCCGGTCCGCGGAGTACAACCAGGCTCAACTGATCGCCGTCTAGGTCTTGCCCGTAGGTCGACGATGGAGCTATCAGGGCGTTGACGCCGGGAACAAGATTTAGCGTTGCACCCGAGGCTGCCTCTGTGAGGGTCGGTGCTGAGTTGATACTAACTCCGGCCTTCAGCAGCTCTTCTTTAGCGGCTTGCCAGTTGCTAGAAACCAACTTGCCATCAATCAAGGCCTGATCAATACCGATCTCGAAATCAACGATGGACACTCTGCTGGTGCCACCAGTAACTGCATCGGAGAGAATGTAGAACTTATCTGGGGTTTGATCGATAATTGCAGCTGTTGGATAGGGGATGCTTGAGCGCGGCCCTGTGGCATCGCTGATCAGCAGTCCGCCAATCACGACATCATTACTGGCATTCAGGTAAAAAGTGTCATAACCGAGACCGCCAACCAGGCGGTTGCTGCCCTGGCTATCGGTGTTAAACAGCTCGTCGCTTCCGCCGGCTGCGTCAATAAGCGATCCCACACCAGCAAAGATACGATCCGCGCCATCAGAACCCTGAATCGTGACGTCGGCAAACTGCACGCCATCGCGGGGAGCGCTGGCATAGGACGCGGGGTTGAGCCTTGTCACGGTGCCGGCACCATCCACGGCAACACCGAGGACTAGATCAAGCTCACGCCAGGTGGGTTCCCAGCTGATTTGCCGGTTCACGTTGAGGTTGAAATCGCGGGTCGCGACTACTGTTTCGCTGCTCCATTGGGACGCGCCTGAGTTGGCATCGAAGCCATTCAACAATTGGAAGTTTCCCTTGGCCTCTTCTGCCGTGACCGTGAGATCTAGGAAGCCGCGGCGATTCAGATCGGCATACTTCAGGCCACTCACATAACCACTGAACAGCCCATCAAGGCCATCCACGGCCGGGTATTTGCCACGGATGTAAGCATCATCGCCGGGAAAATATTTCTCAAGCCCAGGGGACGTGACACCTGGGGTGGCAAATTCCACACCCGCCACCGTGCCAGCTGG
>CAMCMT010000014.1 GCA_945875915.1 Synechococcus sp. UW140
AATCCACCAGTAGGCGTAGGTGGAAAACTTATAGCCCCGGGTGGGATCAAATTTCTCCACACCCCGCACCAGCCCAATCGTGCCCTCCTGGATTAAATCCAGCAGTTCCATATTGCGCTTGGTGTATTTCTTCGCCACGCTCACCACCAGCCGCAGGTTCGCCGCCACCATCCGCTCCTTTGCCCGCCGGCCGCCGCTCAGCCGTTTCTTCAAGACAGCGGGGCTTAGGCCCGCAGCAGCAGCCCACTCAGCCTCGCTCGGCTTGATGCCGCCTGCGCGCATGGTCAGCTCCAGCTCGATCTCCTCGATCGCCATCAGCTCCTGCACCTGCCGGCCCAGGGTGATCTCCTGCTCATGGCTCAGCAATGGCACCCGGCCGATGTCCCGCAGGTAGGACCGCACCAGATCGCCGTCCACCGGAGGCATGGAGCGGCCCGGTGACGACATGCGAACCGAGGGGACCGACTCCATAACAGATTCAGACTGGGACTGGCCAACGGCCGTAGCAACGGACGCCCGGGAAGCACTGGAAACAAACTGGAGCCCCTGATCTGGCAGGGACAGGGCGGCGACCACGGCTAAAGGTTGAAGATGTGCAAAGCCTAACCTAAAGAAGTGTGAAGCCTTTCTCAGAAATCAGCCCAATTCAGCCAGCTGGGGGCCGTCCTAGCGGCGGTTAAACCAGGCCAACCAACGGATCCCAGGCTCCTGAAGACGAAAGAGCTGAAGGAGGAAGGGACCAGCCCCGGGCGGAGAACCAGGCCCAGGAAAGCCCTAGACCAAAGGAAACCGGTGCAGCAACCAGGTCGCCGTACTGAGGTAGATGAACACCCCGGCCACATCCGTAACGGTCGTGATCGAAGGGGTGGACATCAAGGCCGGATCCAAGCCGAAGCGCTCACAGAGCAGGGGCAAGGAGGCCCCACCCGCCGCCGCCAGGGTGGTGATCACCACCAGGCTGATGCCGGCGGCGGCGGCGACCTGGGGGTTGCCGCCCAGGGTCCAGGCCCAGGGCACCACGGCCACCAGCATCAGGCAGCCCAGCAGAAAACCAGCCAAGGCTTCGCGGCCGATGCTGGGTCCAGCCCCAAGACCCTGCAGGCGCTGGGTGCTGAGGCCGCGGATCACCACCGTGGCGCTCTGGGCGCCGACGATGCCACCGGCGCCGATCAACAACGGGATGAAGGCAGCCAGCACAACCATCTGTTGCAACACGTCCTTCTCGGCCACGATCAGGGCCGAGGTGCCGGTGTTGGCGATCAGCAGCACGATCAACCAGACCACCCGGCGCCGGGCCACGGTGAACAAGCTGCTCTGGAAGTAGTCGTCCTCGTCGCCGGCCTGGACCGCCCCGGCCGCATACAAATCTCTCGTGGCCTCGTGCTGGATCACGTCGATCACGTCGTCAACGGTGACGATCCCGACCAGCCGCTGCTCCCGGTCCACCACCGGCAGGGCCAGGAAGTCATACCGCTGGATCGCGCGGGCCACCTCCTCCTGGTCGGTGTCGGTGGTCAGCCGCACCACCTCCCGGGTCATCACGGCGCCGATGCGGTCGTTCGGGTCGGCCATCACCAGATCCCTCAGGGACAGGATGCCGGTGAGGTGGCGCGAGGCGTCGGTGACGTAGAGGCTGTAGACCGTTTCGGTGTCGGAGGCGCGGCCGCGCACGATCTCCAAGGCTTGGGCGGCCGTATGGAATTCCTTGAGGTCGATGAATTCGGTGGTCATCAGCCGACCGGCCGTTTCCGCCTCGTAGCCCAGCAGCTGGGCCGTAATACGTCGCTCCTCCGGGCTCAGTTCGGCCAGTAGGCGCCGCACCACCTTGGCCGGCAGTTCGTCAAACAGGCGCACCCGGTCATCGGGGGACATCTGCTCAACCAGTTCGAGCACCTCGCCCGAGCGCAGCCGATCGAGCAGGGTCTGCTGCACCGTGCCATCGAGATATTCATAGATGGCGATCGCTTCGTCCTTGGGCAACAGCCGGAAGGCCAGGGCCTGGAGGGTGCGGGGCAGAAGCCCGATCGCCTCGGCGGTGTCCACCTCCTGCACGGGCGCGAGCAGCAGTTTGACGGCGTCGTAGTTGCCCACCTCAAGCAGGGACTGGAGCTGCTGGGCCACCAACTCGGCCAACACAGGTCCACCAGGTCCAGTCGCCGGTAAGGATCCACCAGCAGGCATGGGGCTCCCCTGGTCTGGGATTCCGCCCGTTGCCTCCGTCATCAAGCCCGTATGCAGGAGCACCAAGAGTGTATGGGGATCCCCCGCTAGGGTCCCGCCTTCCCCGATACCGCAAACCCATGGCGATCAATGTCTCCGATGTCGTCGTCACCACGGCCAGTGGCACGCCCCAACGCCTAGGCGAGCTGGCGGGCCAGGTGCTGTTGATCGTGAATGTGGCCAGCCGCTGCGGCTTCACCCGCCAGTACGCCGGCCTTGAGCAACTGCAGCAGACCTACGGGCCCCAGGGCCTGGTGGTGCTCGGCTTCCCCTGCAACGACTTCGGCGCCCAGGAGCCCGGCACCCTGGAGGAAATACAGACCTTCTGCTCCACCACCTACGGAGCCACCTTCCCCCTCTACGCCAAGGTGCACGCCACTGGAGCCAAGACCGCTCCCTACGATCAACTCACCCAGGCTGAGCCGGCCGGCGATGTGGCCTGGAACTTCGAGAAGTTCCTGATCGGCAAGGACGGCATGGTGTTGGCCCGTTACAAGAGCGCCGTAGAGCCGGCCGATCCCGCCTTGGTGGCCGCGATCGAGCAAGCCCTGGCGGTCTAGCACCGTGGTGGGACAGGGTTAGAACTGGGGCTGGCGGCCGCCAAACAGGCGGCGGCTACAGGCCCGACCGCCCAGGGCCGCCAACAATCCCAGAGCGAGACTGGTGAGCACCAGGGCCAGGCCCCCCAGGCTCTGGCCCTGGTCCTGCAGGCTGGCCAAATCGAGGATCCAGCCGCTGAAGGTGGTGAGGGAGCCGCAAAACCCGATCCCCAGGAGCAGCATCAAGGGGGTGCGGTAGGGCAAAGGCCCGCTCAAAAAGCCAAGCAAGAGGCAACCCGCCAGGTTGGCCAGCAGGTTGGCGCCCCAGGGCCCACCGAGCTGGGGCCCGAGCAGCCCGACCAGCTGCCAGCGCACCAGGGCGCCCGGAACCGCCCCCGCAGCCACCAGGGCCAACGCCTTCAACTCAGACCACAACAGGCGATCAGGCCTCTCCAGGCGAGCCATCTCAGAGGCCCCCCAGCCAGCGGCCCAGTTCGAGGGCCAACAATCCACCCGCCACGGACACACCCGCCAGCCCAAGGGCATCGCCCACCTGGCCCTCGCCCAGGGCCGCCATCAGCTCGACCACAAAGGTGGAGAAGGTGCTGAAACTGCCGAGAAAACCCACGGCGAGTAGCAGCTCGAGGCGATGCAAATCCCTGCAGCCATCCCCAAGGGAGAGCAGCAGCCCCAGGGCCAGACAGGCCACCAGGTTGACCACGGCCGTGGCCCAATGCTTGCGCGGTAAGAGCGGCTGGAGGTGGTTCACCAGGACAAAGCGCAGCCAGGCGCCAGGAACGGCTCCAGTGGCCACTAGAACGCCATCGGCAAGGGCCACGACCGGCTCAACCAGCCAGCCAGCCGCGGCGGGGCGTGCCCGGACCGGCGGCGGTTTGCACCTGCAACCAGCGGCGACCGCTGGGGGACCACCAGCTGCGCAACACCTCCAGCGGTTCACCCGCCTCCAAGCGCGCCAAAGCGGGCGCTTGCTGCCGCGGTGCACAGCGCAGGGCCAGGGGCCCGGGGGCCAGAAGGGGATCGCCGGCCTGGCGGCGGCGCAGCTCCGGTTGGCGCCGCTCCGCTCCCCCAGCTGGCAGGGCCGCGGGGGCGATCAAGGCCAGGCCTAGCAGGGCCGCCAACCGCCAGGAGGGCAAGGCCGACAGGAAGAACGGGGGACGCTGGAAGGGCCCCATCAAATGTCGAGCTGGGCGAAATCCAGCTCAGCACTGTGGGCTTCGATGAATTCGCGGCGGGGTGCCACCTTGTCACCCATCAGGATCGTAAAAATGCGATCGGCCTCGAGGGCATCTTCAATCTCGACCCGCTTCATCGTGCGGGTGGTGGGATCCATCGTGGTTTCCCATAGCTGCTTGGGCATCATTTCACCGAGACCCTTAAACCGCTGAATCGTGTAATTGGCTTTCTCGCCAAAACCACTCAAAACCTTTTTAAGGTCAGCTTCGTTGTAGCAATAGTTGTGGTTCTTGCCCCGCTCCACCTTGTAAAGGGGAGGGCAGGCGATGTAGATATAACCTCCCTCCACCAGGGACTTCTGGTAGCGATAGAAGAAGGTGAGCAGCAGGGTGCGGATGTGGGCACCGTCCACATCCGCGTCGGTCATGATCACGATGCGGTGGTAGCGCAGATTTTTTTCCTTAAACTCCTCGCCCTTAATACCCAAGCCGAGGGCCGTGATCAGGGCTTGAATCTCAGTATTTTTATAGATCCTGGCATCATCCGTCTTCTCGATATTTAAGATCTTGCCCCGCAGGGGCAGGATTGCCTGGAAGCGGCGATCGCGGCCCTGCTTGGCGGAGCCACCGGCGGAGTCGCCTTCGACGATATAAATTTCTGATTCGCTCGGATCGCGGGAACTGCAGTCGGCCAACTTGCCGGGCAGGGTGGAACTTTCAAGCACGGATTTGCGGCGCACCAGTTCCCGAGCCCTCCGGGCCGCTTCCGCCGCATTGAAGGCCAAGATCGCCTTCTCCAGGATCATATCAATTACGGCGGGATTGAATTCCAGGTATTGGCTGAGCGACTCCCCCACCAGCGTGTCGACAATACCGCGGACCTCCGTATTGCCGAGCTTCGTTTTGGTTTGGCCCTCGAATTCGGGCTCCGGCACTTTCACAGACAACACTGCCGTGAGGCCTTCGCGAATGTTTTCACCGGCGAGGTTGCCATCGGCTTCCTTGCGTTTGCCGCGCTTCTTGGCAAAGGTGTTGAGGGTGCGGGTCAGAACGGTCTTGAGGCCTTCAATATGGGTGCCGCCATCGACCGTGCGGATGTTATTGGCAAAGCCAAGAATACTATCGGAATAGGCATCGACGCACCACTGCAGGGCCGCTTCTACCTGCACCCCGTCCTTGAAGGCATTCACATAGATGATCTCAGGATGGAGCGGATCCTTGTCCTGGTTCATGTAAGCCACATATTCCCGAATACCGCCCTGGTAGAGATACACCTCCTCGTGAATCTCCCCCTCGGCATTGCGGGCCGAAGCCCGGCCATCCTGAAAGACGATGCGCACGCCGCCGTTGAGATAGGCGAGTTCACGTAAGCGGGACGACAGGGTCTGGTAATCGAAGACAATGCCGGTGCTGAAGATCTCAATATCGGGCTTGAAGCAGATCGTCGTGCCGGTGCGATCGCCCGGCTCGGGCTCCGAGAGCAGGGTGCCAATGGGGTTGCCGCGCTCAAAGCGCTGGCGATGTACCTGGTTTTGGCGATAGACCGTGACCTCCACCCACTCGGAGAGGGCATTCACAACAGAGACGCCGACACCGTGCAGGCCGCCCGACACCTTGTAGCCGCCGGAGCCGAACTTGCCGCCGGCATGCAACACCGTGAGCACCGTTTCCAGGGCGCTTTTGCCGGTGCGGGGATGGATATCGGTGGGGATGCCGCGGCCGTTGTCGGTGACGGTGCAGGAGCCGTCGTCGTTGAGGGAGACGTGAATATCTGTGCAATGGCCGGCTAGCGCCTCATCCACCGAGTTATCCACCACCTCATAAACAAGGTGATGCAGACCGCGCGGGCCGGTCGTGCCGATGTACATGCCCGGCCGCTTGCGCACCGGCTCCAGGCCTTCCAGTACCTGGATCTGCTCGGCGCCGTAGGCGGACTGAACCTTGCTGGAGTCGCTCATACGGGGCAGGAGGGGCGCGGAAGGCGAGCGGGGGCCTGCCAATCAGGCTTAATCTACCATCGCCGGAATGCAGGGGCTTCTGGGGGCCTCTGTGGCGCTTTTCATGTCAGGGGTGCAACCCGGTCCCAGTCCTGGCCCCGGGCAAAGTGGGCCGATGGCCTCCGTCTTCAGCCCCGAAACCAGCGCTGCCCAGCCTGATCCCGGCCTCGGCGCCGATGCCCCGTTGGTGATCGTGCTGCTCGGGCCCACCGCCAGTGGCAAAACCGACCTGGCCATCGCCATCGCCGAGGCCTTGGACCTGGCCGTGTTGTCGGTGGACTCCCGCCAGATCTACACAGACATGGACATCGGCACCGCCAAGGCCAGCGCCGCCCAACGGGCGCGGGTGCGGCACCGGCTCCTGGACCTGCGGCCGCCGGACCGGCCCATGAACCTGCAAGAGTTCCGCACCGAAGCCGAAGCCGCCATCGCCGCCGAGCACGCCCGCCGCGGCGTCGCCTTTCTGGTGGGGGGCAGTGGCCTATATCTCAAAGCGATCACCCAGGGCCTGCTGCCGCCAGCCGTGCCGCCCCAACCCCAGCTGCGGGCCCAGCTCACGGCCCTGGGCCAGGCCTGGTGCCATCCGCTGCTAGCGGGCGTAGATCCCCTAGCGGCCGACCGCATCGCCCCCGCCGATGCGGTGCGCACCCAACGGGCTCTGGAGGTGATCTATACCACCGGCCGGCCCCTCTCAGCCCAGCAGGGGTTCCGCCGCCCCCCCTGGCGCCTGCTGGAGCTAGGGCTCAATCCCGGCGATCTGGCCCAGCGGATCCGCCAGCGCAGCGCCGGGCTCTATGGGGCCGGATTGGTGGCAGAAACGCAGCGGCTGTTGCGCCGCTATGGCCAGGCCTGCCCCCTGCTGGACACGATTGGCTACGGCGAAGCCAAACGACTGCTGGCCGGCGAGCTGGATGAGACGAGCGCGATCGGCCTGACAACCCAACGAACCCTGCAGTTCGCTAAACGCCAACGCACCTGGTTCCGGCGCCAGCACCGGCCCCTGTGGCTGTCCGGGCCCGACCAGACCCAAGGTCCAGCCAAGGACAACAATTGCGAACGGTCCGAACTGGCCGGCGCCAGCGGGCCCGAGCCGGATCTGGTGAAGCTGGCGTTGTCTGCGCTAGGGCAGGCTCTAGGGTGAAGGATGGACACCACCTGTTTTCACCTTTTCGTCCCCTCGCTTTCCTGAATGCCACCCCGTCCCCGTTTTGACCGTCGCGCTCCTGTGCGGGAGCTCCCCAACATCAATGACCGCATCAGCTACCCCCAGCTCCGGGTGGTTGATGCCGACGGCAGTCAGCTGGGGGTGATCACAAGGGAGGAGGCTCTGGAGGTAGCCAAGGACCGGGAGCTCGACTTGGTGCTGGTCAGCGAAAAGGCCGACCCACCGGTTTGCCGGATCATGGATTACGGCAAATATAAATTCGAGCAGGAAAAGAAGGCCAAGGAAGCGAAGAAAAAGTCGCACCAAACCGAGGTTAAGGAAGTTAAAATGCGCTACAAGATCGATTCGCATGACTACCAAGTGCGCATTGGTCAGGCAGTGCGCTTCCTCAAGGACGGCGACAAGGTGAAGTGCACCGTGATCTTCCGCGGCCGCGAAATCCAGCACACGGCCCTGGCCGAACAGCTGCTCTTCCGCATGGCCAAGGATCTCGAAGAGAGCGCCGAGATCCAGCAGGATCCCAAGCGGGAAGGCCGCAACATGATCATGTTCCTGAGCCCGCGCAAAACCCCCCTGGCCAAGGAAAAGGATGCGGCCATTGCCGCCACCAAGGCCGTGCGCACGATCGAAACCAGCCGCGACATCAACCGCGAACCAACCCGGTTCTAGGCACCGAGGCCCAGGCAGGCGCTCCCTGCTGGGCCACAACCGGCCCTAAGCGTGGTTAGCCCTGGGTCAGGCCCACCTACTCAACGGTTGGTCAGTCCTGGTGGCTGGGGGATTCATCTGCCATGGCCGCAAACAGGCCGAGCATCGCGCTCCAGGCTGGGCGGGCCATAGTGATTAACGCTAAGGCGGCGTAGCCGCAGCTGCCAGCCGGTCGGTCACGCTGCGCACCCAGCCGTTAACGCCGAATCGCGACCGCTACAGGCTCCCTCATCGGCTCAGGGGCTGGGGCGCCGGTCTCGGCGACGGCCACAGGACCCAGGACGCAGGTTGGGGGCCTTCAAAACCCCCGGGGCCGCCAACCGGCACAGCCCGGCACAGGCGCTTATGCCAACGGGGGAATTGTCACCATGACCAAAGCTCCTTATGGTGACCAACACCAGCTCTGTCCCCCTCCGGCGTGCGCTTTCATATCCAGCAGGACAGCGACATCCCGGCCTCGACGCAGCTGTACAACCAGATCTGCTTCGCGATCGCGGCTCGCCACTACCCGCCGGGCCATCGCTTGCCCAGTACGCGCCAGCTGGCGATGCAGACAGGCCTGCACCGCAACACGATCAGCAAGGTCTACCGCCAGCTCGAAAACGATGGCGTAGTTGAGGCCATGGCCGGCTCGGGCATCTACGTGCGCGACCAGCAAAAACCCCGCGAAATCAAGCCACCGCCGGGGATCCGCGGCAAGGCCATGCCCGACATCGATCGTGAAGTGCGCCAGAGCGTTGATGGCCTGCTCAACGCCGGCTGCACCCTGCAACAGACCCGCGACCTACTCACCCGCGAAATCGACTGGCGGCTGCGCTGCGGCGCCCGGGTGCTAGTCAGTACGCCCCGCGAAGACATCGGCGCCTCCCTCCTGATCGCCGAGGAACTAACCCCCAACCTGGCAGTGCCCGTGGAGGTGGTGCCCATGGAGGAGCTCGAAGCCGTGCTCGAAACCTCCAGCAATGGCACAGTGGTGACCAGCCGCTACTTCTTGCAGCCAGTGGAGGAGATCGCCAAGCGCCATGGCGTGCGAGCCGTGGCCGTGGATCTCAACGACTTCCGCCACGAACTCGACCTGCTCAAGGAGCTGCGTACGGGCAGCTGCGTCGGCCTGGTGAGCATCAGCCCAGGCATCCTGCGCGCCGCTGAGGTGATCCTGCACAGCATGCGCGGCAATGAGCTGCTGGTGATGACCGCCACCCCGGATGTGGGCAGCCGGCTGCTGGCCCTGCTGCGGGCCGCCAGCCACGTGCTCTGTGACCGGCCGAGTCTGCCCCTAGTGGAGCAGAGTTTGCGCCAGAACCGCAGCCAGTTGATGCGCCTGCCCCAGGTCCACTGCGCCCAGAGCTACCTGGGGGCTGCCACCATCGACTTGCTGCGCAAGGAGATCGGACTGCAGTCGGCGGCGTGATGCTCAACGCATTTCGGGCCGATCTGGCGATCATCAAGGAACGGGATCCGGCCGCCCGCGGCACCTTCGAAATCCTGCTCTGTTACCCTGGGCTCCATGCCCTCACCCTCCATCGCCTCAGCCACAAGCTCTGGAGCCTGGGCCTGCCCCTGATACCACGGCTGATGAGCCAGCTGGGCAGGCTTTTCACCGGCGTCGAAATCCACCCGGGCGCCCGCATCGGCCAGGGAGTGTTCATCGACCACGGCATGGGCGTAGTGATCGGCGAAACCTGCGTGATCGGCGACAACTGCCTGCTTTACCAGGGGGTGACCCTGGGCGGCACCGGCAAGGCCACCGGCCAGCGCCACCCCACCCTGCGCCAGAACGTGGTGGTGGGGGCCGGCGCCAAGGTGCTGGGGGCGATCACCGTGGGGGCCAACACCCGCATCGGCGCCGGCTCAGTACTGCTGCGCGATGTGGCCGCCGACAGCACGGTGGTGGGCATCCCCGGCCGGGTTATTCACCAATCGGGGGTGCGGGTCGACCCCCTGGCCCACTCGGCCCTACCCGATGCCGAAGCGCGGGTGATCCGCAACCTGATGGAAAGGATCGACAGCCTCGAAAATGAACTGGGGCGCCTACAGAGCTGCCTGCTTGAAGTCGCTGCAGGAAGGCCCCTGCTCGAACCCTGCCGCGGCCAGGCCCAGAATCTGCGCGACCGTGAAATCATCGAATTTCTGGGCGATGGCCCTCCCTAAAGGGAAAGGCCAAAGGGCCCGCTCGTCTCGTCCTCAGCCAATCGCCGCCTGTTCAGAGCTGGGGGCCGGCTGAAACATGAACATCGAATAGATGACATTGCGACGCATCCCCGTCATCATCTCCAGGAACATGTCGTAGCCCTCATTTTTATATTCGATCAGCGGATCCTTTTGGCCGTAGCCACGCAGGCCCACTGATTCGCGCAGGGCATCCATCGCCTGGAGATGCTCGCGCCAGAGGGTGTCTATCTGCTGGAGGATGAAGAAGCGTTCAGCTTCGCGCATCAGGCCGGGCCTCAGCTGCTCCACCTGGCCCTCCTTAATGTCATAGGCATTGCGCAGCTGCTCCTGGAGGAAGGCCTTGAGCTCCTCCACCTGCAGACCGGCTAAATGGTCGGGCGCCATGTCATCGAGCAGATAGACAAACTCCTTCACCTTGGCCACCAAGCGGGCGAGATCCCACTCTTCGGGCGGCAGGTCCGGGTTGACATAGGCAGCAACGATGTCGTCCATGGTGCGCTCGCCATAGCCGATCACCTGCTGCTTCAGCTCCCGACCTTCCAGCACACGACGCCGCTCGGCATAGACAGCCCGGCGCTGGTTATTCATCACCTCATCGTACTCAAACACCTGTTTACGGATGTCGTAGTAATAGGTTTCTACCTTCTTCTGGGCCCCCTCAAGGGAGCGGGTGAGCATGCCCGATTCGATCGGCATATCCTCCTCCACCCGGAAGGCATTCATCAGCCCGGCCACCCGATCGCCACCGAAAATACGTAGCAGGTTGTCTTCCAACGAGAGGAAAAAGCGGGTGCTGCCCGGGTCCCCCTGGCGGCCGGACCGACCACGCAGCTGGTTATCGACCCGGCGGGATTCGTGGCGCTCCGTGCCGATCACATGCAGGCCGCCGGCCTCGCGCACCTGGCCATCCTCCTGCTTGACCACCAGCTCGTATTCGCCCTTGACCCGGGCGATGAGCTGGCGCAATTGCTGAATGTGGGGGTCTTCGGTGGGGGCCTTCTCGGCCGCCTGGGCAATGCGATCCTCCAGCTCCAGCACGGTGAGGGCCCGATCGCCCCAGGCGGCTACGAGGTCGTGGGCCAGCTCGGAGAGGGAATGCTCGGTGGCATCGCTGAGGGCACAGGGGTAAAGGGCGCCAATGGCACGGGCCTCACTGGGGGGCTGGAACGGGGCCGCCTGGGCCGCCTCACCAAAGCCGCCGCCCCCGGCCGGGGCCCGCTGCAGGGGCACGGGTGGGCGATGGCCGTCCTCGGGGCGCCCTAACCGGGGCAGCAACACCTCGCGCAACTTCAGGCGCGCCATGTAGTCGCTGTTGCCGCCGAGGATGATATCGGTGCCGCGGCCGGCCATGTTGGTGGCAATCGTGACGGCCCCAACGCGGCCCGCCTGGGCAATGATTTCCGCTTCCCGCTCCACGTTTTCGGGCTTGGCATTGAGCAAGTTGTGGGGAATCTCCTGTTCGGCCAGCAGGGCCGAGAGCACTTCGGATTTCTCCACTGAGGTGGTGCCCACGAGCACGGGACGGCCCTGCTTGTGGATCTCGGCCGTTTCTAGGGCCACGGCCCGCCATTTGGCAGCCTCATTTTTGTACACCTGGTCGGTCCAATCGGAGCGGGAACGCACGCGGTTGGTGGGCACAATCGCCACTTCGAGTTTGTAGGTTTTCTCGAACTCCACCTCCTCGGTTTTGGCCGTGCCGGTCATGCCCGCGAGGCGGGGATAGAGCAGGAAGAAGTTTTGATAGGTGATGCTGGCCAGGGTTTGGGTTTCCGGCTGAATCGCCAGGCCTTCCTTGGCTTCGATCGCCTGATGCTGGCCATCGCTCCAGCGGCGCCCCGGCATCACCCTGCCGGTGAATTCATCCACGATCACCGCATCGCCTTCGCGCACGATGTAGTTGACGTCCTTAATGAACAGCTCCTTAGCCTTCAGGGCATTGGTCATGTAATGGGCCCAGGGATCGGCCGGGTCGAACAGATCGGCCACGCCCAGCAACTCCTCGGCCTTGGCATAGCCCTCATCGGTGAGGGTGGCGTTGCGTTGCTTTTCATCGACCTCATAGTCGCCTTCCGGATCGACACCGTCCTTGCCGATCTCGGCGGAGCGCACCAACGCATTGGCCACCTCAACGGCGCGCTGGTATTTCTCCTGGGGACGCTCCACCTGGCCCGAGATAATCAAGGGCGTACGAGCCTCATCGATCAGGATTGAATCGACCTCATCAATGACGCAGTAATGGAAATCGCGCTGCACCACCTCGGCGATGTCACTCGCCATGTTGTCGCGCAGGTAATCAAAGCCCAGCTCCGAGTTGGTGGCGTAGGTGATGTCGCAGCCGTAGTTGCGACGGCGCTCGGCCGGGCTCATCTCCTGCTGGATCAGGCCCACGCTTAGGCCCAAGAAGCGATGGACCTGGCCCATCCACTCAGCGTCGCGGCGGGCTAGGTAGTCGTTCACCGTGACCACATGGACGCCGCGGCCGGTGAGGGCGTTGAGGTAAGCCGGCAGGGTGGCGACCAGGGTCTTCCCTTCGCCGGTTTTCATCTCGGCGATCTGGCTGGCATGGAGCACCATGCCGCCGATCAACTGCACATCGAAGTGGCGCATGCCCAGCACCCGCTTGCCGGCTTCGCGCACCACGGCAAAGGCCTGGGGCAGCAACTCATCAAGCAGGGCCTTCTCGCGGTTGCCCTGGCCCGCCACCTTCTCGAGCTTGAGCCGGAACTCGGCGGTGAGACCGCGCAACTCCTCATCACTAAGGGGCTCAACCTCCTCTTCCAGCAGGTTGATATCGGAAACAATCGGCTGGAAGCGCTTCAGCTTGCGGGCATTGGGATCTCCCAGCAGCAGCTTGAGCATGGATCGGGGCCGGCCAATTGGATAAACCCTACCACCGCCAAGCCGTCAGCCAAGGCCGAGAAGCAAGACGGGGCAAGGGTTTTGCCCATCCCAGTGGGCCTTCTGGGCCCCTGCTGGCTACGACGCTTAGGCCCGGCTGCAGCAGCTGCGCTCTAAAGGCGAGGATTTAGGCCATCCGGCCGGCACCCCAGCCCCTTGAGCGACCACGCCCCGATCCGTCTGATTCGCCACAGCCGGCTCTCCCTGAGATTGCGCTGGCGGTTGGGGGCCCTGCGGGCCCTGCTCGATCACCACAGCTTCTGGGCTAGGGGACGGCAGCACCAGGAGCTGGTAGCCATGCTCAGGGGCAGCCAGGCGGTGGTGAGCGCCTGGCAGGGCCAGCAGCTGGTGGGTTTTGGCCGGGCCAGCAGCGATGGGGTCTTCCGGGCCGTGCTCTGGGATGTGGTGGTGGCGGGCGAACACCAGGGCCTGGGCCTGGGCCGGCGCCTCGTGGCCGAGCTCCTGGCCTGCCCGGCCGTGGCCCGGGCGGAGCGTGTTTACCTGATGACCACAAACAGCGCCGGCTTCTACGGGCGCCTTGGATTTAGCACTAGTCATGCCCAACACCTGATGGTGTGGCACCGACAACAACAATCAAGCGGATGAAGAGATTCGAACTCTCGACCCTCTCCTTGGCAAGGAGATGCTCTACCACTGAGCTACATCCGCCCACGCACCACAACCCTTAAGGGCGCTGGTGATGGCATCGGTAAGGAACCGACTTAAGGAGCATGCCCTACGGGCCTGCCCCCGGTCAAATCGCTGGGACGCCCAGACGCTCGCCCCTGTGGCCGGCGCGGGCCTGAACCCGCTGGCACCAGTCGCCGTTGGCCAGGTACCAATCAACCGTGGCGGCCAGGCCCTGCTCGAAGCTGTGGCGGGGCTGCCAGCCCAGTTCGCCGCTGATGCGGGCCGGGTCGATGGCGTAGCGGCGGTCGTGGCCGGGTCGGTCGCTCACCCGGGTAATCAGGCGACTGTGGGGGGCCGCCGCAGGCCGCCGCTGGTCGAGCAGGGCACAGATCACCTCCACCACCTGCTTGTTGGTGCGCTCGCCATGGCCACCAACGCAGTAGGCCTGGCCCAGGCGCCCTCGGGTCGCCGCCAACAGCAGGGCCTCAACGTGGTCGTCGACATAGAGCCAGTCGCGCACGTTGGCGCCATCGCCGTAGAGGGGGATCGGCTCGCCGGCCAGGGCCTTGAGGATCACCACCGGGATTAGCTTCTCGGGGAACTGCCAGGGGCCGTAGTTGTTGCTGCAGTTGGTCAGCACCACCGGCAGGCCATAGGTGTGGTGCCAGGCGCTGACCAGGTGGTCGCTGGCGGCCTTGCTGGCCGAATAGGGGGAGCGGGGGTCGTAGGGAGTTGTTTCGCTAAAATGCCCCTGGGGCCCTAGGGAGCCGAAGACCTCGTCGGTGCTGATGTGATGGAAGCGGAAGCGGGCGGCACGCTCCGAGGGCAACTGCTCCCAATGGGCGCGCACCGCCTGGAGCAGCTGGAAGGTGCCGGTGACATTGCTTTCGATGAAAGCCCCCGGGCCATCGATCGAGCGATCCACATGGCTCTCGGCGGCCAGGTGCAGCACCAGGTCGGGATCGGCCCGCCGCACCGCCTCGGCCGTGGCGGCCCCATCCACCAGATCCACCTGTAGCAGCTGGTGGCGCAGGCCCCCGGGCCCCTGGGCCGCCGGCCCCAGGGCGGCCAGTTGCTGCTCGATGCCGGCCAGGTCGCTGGCGTAGCCGCATTTATCCAGGTTGAAGACCGTGGCGCCGCTATCACGCAGCAGGCGCCGCACCACCGCCCCGCCGATGAAGCCGGCACCACCGGTAACCAGGACCCGGTCCGTGCCGGGGGGGAGCAGCTGGTCCATCAAGCCTCCGTCAATGGTTTGGCGCAGAGTAAGGGGCTCCGATCAGGGGTACGCAAAGCCGCCAGCTGGCCCAACACCTGGGCAAGGGCCGCCCGCCAATGGCTCGGCTCCAGCCCCAACACGTCCCGGCTGGCCGTGCAATCCAACAGCGAATAGGGGGGCCGGGCCGCCGGGGTGGGGTAGGCGGAAGTAGGGATCGGCCGCACCCGGGCGGCTTGCTCGAGCAAGCCGGCGGCCACGCCCAACTCGCCGATCGCCACGGCGAAGTCGTACCAGCTGGCGGCGCCGGCGTCGCTCCAGTGCAGGATCTCTGGGGCTCCAGGGTCGGCCCCGATCCCGATCGCCCGCCAACAGGCGGCCGCCAAGCCGGAGCTGGCGGTGGGGCAGCCGACCTGATCAGCCACCACGGCCAGGGGTTCGCCAGCCGCCGCCTTAAGGGCATGGAGCCGCAGCATGGTGAGGCAGAAATTGGCGCCCACGGGGCCATAGACCCAGCTGGTGCGCAGGATCCGGGCCCCGCCCGGGCCCAGGGCCGCCAGCACGGCCCGCTCGCCCGCTGCCTTGCTGGCGCCATAGACCCCCAGGGGCTCGGGCGCTTGCTCGGGGCGATAGGGGCTGCCCTGCTGGCCATTGAAGACAAAATCGGTACTCACCTGCAGCAGCCGGCCGCCGGTCTCGGCCAGGGCCTCAGCAAAGGCCTGGGGTGCGCCTGCGTTCACGGCCATCGCCAGGTCAGGGTCGCCCTCGGCCCGATCGACGGCGGTGTAGGCGCCGGCATTGAGCAGCCAGGCGGGTTGGTGCTGCCGCACCAGCTGGCGACAAGCGTCGGCGTCGGCCAGATCGAGGTCGCTGCGCCGCAAGGGCAGCAGCTCCACGCCCTCGGGCCTGGAAGCGAGCAGGGCCTGGCCCAGCTGGCCGCCAGCGCCGGTGAGCAGCACCTTCATTGGACCAGCATTGTCATGGAACCCGAACCGTCATGGGAACAGCTCGCCAGGGGCCAGCTCCGCCAACAGGGACGCATCGCCATCCTTTCCGGAGAGCTGGGGGCTGGTGCCACCCAGGGCAGCCAGGGGCCAGGCAATCGCCAACTCCGGGTCATCCCAACGGATCGCCCGCTCGCACTGCTTGCTCCAGTAGTCGCTGGTTTTGTAGAGCACCTCGGCCTGGTCGCTGAGGGTGAGAAAACCATGGGCAAAGCCAGCCGGCACCCAGAGCTGCTGATGGGTTGCAGCGTTCAAGCGGGTGCCAGCCCAGTGGCGGAAGGTGGGCGAGCTGCGGCGCAAATCCACCGCCACATCAAAGATTTCACCCACTACGCAGCGCACCAACTTGCCCTGGGGCTGGGGCGGCAGCTGGTAATGCAAGCCGCGCAGCACGCCCTGGGCCGAACGGGAATGGTTGTCCTGCACAAAGGCCACGGGGCCGGCCAGGGCTTCAAAGGTGCGCTGGTTCCAGCTTTCGAAGAAAAAGCCGCGCCCATCGCCAAACAGCCTGGGCGTGAGCAGCAAGGGGCCCCCTAGGGCCAGGCCACCGCAGCCAATCAGTTGGTCAACCTGCATGGCGTCCGCCCAAGCTGGCCTGCAGCAGGCTGTGGTCGCTGCTGCTTTCCTCGAGCAACTTAATCAAGTAATCGCCGTAGCCGCTCTTGCGCAGGGGGGCGGCCAGCTGCTCCAGCTGGTTGGCACTAATCCAGCCCTGGCGCCAGGCCACCTCCTCAGGGCAGCCCACCTTGAGGCCCTGGCGATGTTCGAGGGTGCGGATGTAGCTGCCGGCTTCGTGCAGGGAATCGCAGGTGCCCGTATCGAGCCAGGCCATGCCCCGACCCATCAACTCCACCTTGAGCAGGCCCTCAGCCAAATACATGGCGTTGAGGTCGGTGATCTCCAGTTCACCCCGGGGGGAGGGGCGCACCTGGCGGGCCCGCTCCACCACCGTGTCGTCATAGAAATAAAGGCCCGTAACGGCGTAGCGGCTGCGGGGTTTGACCGGCTTCTCCTCCAGGCTGAGCACCCGGCCATCGGCGGCAAATTCCACCACGCCGTAGCGTTCCGGATCGCGCACCGGATAGGCGAACACCGTGGCACCGGTGATCGCACCGGGATTGGTGCCAGCCACCCCGCCATTGCTGGCCTGCAGCTGGGGCACCAGGTCGTGGCCATGGAAAAGGTTATCGCCCAACACCAGGGCCGCCGGCGAGCCGGCCAGGAACCCATCGCCAATCAGGAAGGCCTGGGCCAGGCCATCGGGGCTGGGTTGCACCGCATAGGTAATCGCCATGCCCCAGCGGCTGCCATCGCCCAGGAGCCGTTCAAAGGCTGCCTGGTCCTGGGGGGTGGTGATGATCAGCACCTCCCGAATCCCCGCCAACATCAAGGTGGTGAGCGGGTAATAGACCATCGGCTTATCAAAAACCGGCAGCAGCTGCTTACTCACCGCCTGGGTGATCGGATGCAGGCGGGTGCCGCTGCCTCCGGCCAGGATGATGCCCTTGCAGCCCATGGGTTCAGGCGGGCATCGCCGCCATCAGGGATCCCATTTCAATGGCCTGCAGGCCGTAGCTCCAGCCCAGGTTGGCCTTGATGCCGGCCCGTTCCAGGGCCTGCTGCAGGGTGTCGGTGGTGAGCACGCCGAAAATCACCGGCACGCCCGTGTCACGGGCAACGGCGGCCACGCCCTTGCTCACCTCATTGACCACCACATCGAAATGGGGCGTGTCGCCACGGATCACGGCCCCCAGGGTGATCACCACCTGGTAGCGGCCGCTGGCCGCAAGCCGCTGGGCCACCAGGGGAATTTCAAAGCAACCGGGCACCCAGGCCACATCCAGCTGGCTGCTGGTGGGGCTGACATCAATGCCGTGGCGGGTGAGCGAATCGAGGCAGCCGCTCAGCAGCTTGCCCGTCACCAAATCATTGAATCGGGCCACCACGATGGCGACCCGCAGGCTGCTGGCAGCGGTGAAGAACCCTTCGAAGACCGTCAAGCGCCAGGAATCGCGAGTGAGCTCAGACTACGAAGAAGCTGACGCCCCAGTTGAGCAGCACCAGCCCAACCCAGGCGAGACCGCCCAACAGAATCAAACGGTTAGAGCGGCCGCTGTCTTCGTTGCTGGCGTAGAGCACGGGCACAGCCACGATCAGCGCGAACGACAGCACCACCAGGGCCAGAACGGTGAGGGTGTTGAGGATCTGCATGGATCAGTGTCGGGTTGGCCGGCCCGCGGGCCGGGGGCCCGCGTCGGTCAGTGGGCGGATTCTCCCACGCCGTTCTGGCCAAAGGGGCAGGCGCTGGCTGGTTCCTTCACAAGTTGTCGGGAGTAGGGCGCAGCGCCCATCAAGACGTCCAGCAAGCCCTCCTACGATCAGGCCCCCTGCCCCAAGGATCCGTGGCTGCGGAAGCCCCCCAGCAGCTTTCGCCCGTGCCAGGCCCCGGTTTATCCGAAACAGCCCTGCAGGGCAACCTGTTTGGGGCCCCCGAAGAGCCCAAGCCGGCGGCCCGGCTGGCCCGGCCCGGGGCCCTGGCCGATCCCGGCGAACTTGACGATGCCGCCCTCGAGGCCGATGCCAGTAGCCGGCCCCGGCGGCGGCGCCAAACCAAGGCAGGGGCGGCTGGTCCCGATCCGACGGGTCCCACCCCTACGGAACCAGCCCCCGCCGGACTTGCCACACCCGATCCAGGCCCCCCGGATGGAGCCCCCGCTGAGTTGCCAGACCCAGCCAGCGAAAGCAAGCCCCCAACGGCTGCGCCCCCCGACAGCGACCTGCCCCCTTGGCACCACCATTCCCTGGTGGATCCCCAGCAGCTGCCGCCGATGCTGCGCCACTACGTGGAGCTCAAGGCCGCCCATCCCGAGCGGCTGTTGCTCTACCGGCTCGGCGATTTTTTCGAATGCTTCTTTGAAGACGCGATCACCCTCTCCCAACTGCTGGAGCTCACCCTCACGGGCAAGGAGGCGGGCAAGGCCCACGGGCGGGTGCCGATGGCGGGCATTCCCCACCACGCGGCCGAGCGCTACTGCGGCGACCTGGTGCGCCGCGGCTTGTCTGTCGCCCTTTGCGACCAGCTCGAAGCCACCGCCGCCAAGGGAGCCCTGCTCAAGCGCGACATCACCCGGGTGCTCACCCCCGGCACGGTGATCGAGGAGGGGATGCTCTCGGCGCGGCGCAACAACTGGCTCTGCGGAGTCGTGGTGGAGGGCAGCCGTTGGGGCCTGGCGGTGGCGGACGTCAGCACCGGCGAATTCCGGGTCACCGAGCGCCAGGGCAGCGACCTGCTGCACCAGGAGCTGCTGCAACTGGACGCCGCCGAAGTGGTCTGGGCCGGCGAGGGGAACCGCCCCGGCTGGTGTGCCGAAAACCTGCGGCTAACGCCCTCGGCCCTCACCCCCTTCGCCGGGCCTGAGGCCAGGGCTTGCCTGCTTAAGCGCTTCAAGCTGGCCAGTCTGGCGGGCCTGGGCCTGGCCGACCTGCCCCTGGGCCAGCGGGCCGCTGGCGGGCTGCTGCGCTATCTCGACGACACCCAGCCGGGCGCCGCCATCCCCCTGGACCTGCCCACCACCTGGCATGCAGGCGACCAGCTGGTGCTCGATGCCCAAACCCGCCGCAACCTGGAACTCACCCGCACCCAGCTAGGCGGGGGCGTACAGGGGTCCCTGCTGTGGGCCCTCGATCGCACCGTCACGGCCATGGGCGGCCGCTGCCTGCGCCGCTGGATCGAGGCGCCCCTGGTCGATCGGGCCGCCATCGGCGCCCGCCAGGACGGGGTGAGCGAACTGGTGAACCAACGCCCCCTGCGCCAGGCCCTGCGCCGGCTGCTGAGGCCCATGGGCGACCTGGAACGGCTCGCAGGTCGGGCAGGGGCGGGCAGCGCCTCCGCCCGGGACTTAGTGGCCGTGGCCGATGGGCTCGAACGACTGCCCCAGCTGGCCTCCCTGCTAGGGCAGGCCAGCAGCCCGCCCCTGGCAGCCCTTGCCAGGCCCTGGCCTGAGCTGGCCGAACTGGCGGCCCTGGTCCGCCACCACCTGGTGAATACGCCGCCCCTGGCCCTCACCGAGGGAGGCCTGATCCACGACGGCGTCGACAGCCGCCTCGATGGCCTGCGCAACCAGCTCGATGACCAGGACGCCTGGCTGGCCGAGCAGGAAGCCCAAGAGCGCCGCGCCAGCGGCATCGCCAACCTGCGCCTGCAGTACCACCGCACCTTCGGCTACTTCCTCTCGGTGAGCCGCGCCAAGGCAGCCGCCGTGCCGGAGCACTGGATCCGCCGCCAAACGCTCGCCAACGAGGAGCGCTTCGTCACCCCCGAGCTCAAGGGCCGCGAAGGCCGGATCCTGCAGCTCAAGGCCCGCGCCGCCCAGCGGGAATTCGAGCTGTTCAGCGAGCTGCGCAGCCAGGTGGGCGCCGAGGCCACGCCGATCCGGGCCGCGGCCCGGCTGGTGGCCGACCTCGATGCCCTCGCCTCCCTGGCCGAGGTGGCCGCCACCGGCGGCTATTGCCGGCCCGAGATCACGGCCGGGCGCGAGCTGCTGATCGAAGCCGGCCGCCATCCGGTGGTGGAGCAGCTGCTTGTCGAAAGCCCGTTTACCGCCAATGGCATTGCCCTGGGCGGCGGCCCGGCGCCGATCGGCCGCCCCGACCAGGACGGCAGCCCCCCGGACCTGCTCGTGCTCACGGGCCCCAACGCCAGTGGCAAAAGCTGCTACCTGCGCCAAACGGGGCTGCTGCAACTCATGGCCCAGATGGGCAGCTGGATTCCGGCCCGCTCCGCCCAGCTCGGCCTCGCCGATCGCATCTTCACCCGCGTCGGTGCCGGCGACGACCTGGCCAGCGGCCAGTCCACCTTCATGGTGGAAATGGCCGAAACGGCCAACATCCTTCACCACGCCAGCAGCCGCTCCCTGGTGTTGCTCGATGAGATCGGCCGCGGCACGGCCACCTTCGATGGCCTTTCGATCGCCTGGGCCGTGGCCGAACACCTGGCCGTTGAGATCCAGGCCCGCAGTGTGTTTGCCACCCACTACCACGAGCTCAATGAACTCGCCGAGCTGCACGCCAACGTGGCCAATGTGCAGGTGCTAGTCGAGGAAACGGGCGACGACCTGCTGTTCCTACACCGGGTCGTGGCCGGAGGCGCCAGCCGCAGCTACGGCATCGAAGCCGCCCGCCTGGCCGGGGTGCCGGCGGCAGTCGTGCTGCGGGCCCGCCAGGTGCTGGGACGGATCGAAGCCAACAGCCATGTGGCGGTGGGGTTGCAGCCCTAGGCGCTCGGGCCCAAGCCGCAGGCGGGCGGGAGCCAGTTGCTGGAGCCGGATGCCTGCCTCACCGGGGCTGATCGAGCCAGGCCCGCCGCAGCAGGGCATTGGCCGCCGCGGCCACCAGGGCCGCCCCGCCCCGGCTGCCATCGAGCCGGATCTGGGCCAGGCCGCTGGCGGCCAGGTGGCGCTTGCTCTCGGCCACGCCGACGAAGCCCACGGGCATGCCAATCACCAGGGCCGGCGGCGGCCCCTGCTGGGCCAGCTCCAGCAACTGCTCTAGGGCCGTGGGGGCGCTGCCAATCAGCACCACGGCACCGGGGTGGAGCTCCAGGGCGGCCGCCATGCCCAGGGCCGTGCGGGTGCCACCCACCGGGGCCCGCTGGGGCGCCCAATCGAGCACGCTGCGCACCGGATTGGCGAAGGTGCGCCGGGCCATCGGCTGCACCGCCGCCGCCGCCATGGCCGTGTCGGTGAGGATCACGGCGCCGGCCGCCAGGGCCGCCATGCCCTGGGCGCAGGCCCCAGCGGACCAGTGCAGATCAGTGGCGAGGCTGAGGTCGCCGCCGCTGTGGATCACCCGTTCAACCAGGTCCTGCTCGGCGGGATCGAAGTCGGTGGGCCCCAGCCAGCCGCGGATACGCCGCACGCTTTCGCTGAAGATCGGATGGTCAAAGGGCGCCGCAGCCGGGATCTCGCTAATGGTCTCGCCGACGCCCACTCCACACCCTGAGACAACCCACAATTGAGCTTACGAATGGGCTCCCGCAGCCAGGAGCGCGCCGATGCCGATCCATCTCTTCTGGGGGGATGACGAAGCGGCCCGCAACCGGGCCGTGGACGCCCTGATCCAGCAGGTCTGCGACCCGAGCTGGCAGACCATCAACCTCACCCGCCTCGATGGCAACGACCAGGGCCAGGCGGCCCAGGCCCTGGCCGAGGCGCGCACGCCGCCCCTGGGGGCAGGCGACCGGGTCGTGTTGCTGCAGCGCAGCCCCTTCTGCAACCAGTGCCCGGCCGACCTGGCCAGCCAGCTGGAGGCGGCCCTAGGCCAGATCCCCGACCACTGCCACCTGGTGCTGGTCAATGGCGCCAAGCCAGATGCGCGCCTGCGCACCACCAAGGCGCTCAAGGGCGTGGCCGAGGAACGCAGCTTCAACCTGCCGGCGGTCTGGGACGGGGCCGGCCAGGTGGAGCTGGTGAGTCGCACGGCCCGGGAGATGGGGCTGGCCGTGGAGCCAGCGGCAGCCTTGGCCTTGGCCGAGGCGATCGGCAGCGACAGTGCCCGCCTGGCCAGCGAACTGGAGAAGCTCTCGCTCTATGCCGGCACCGGCAAAGCCGGCGGCCCTGGCGCCCCGATCACGGCCGCCGCCGTGGCCGCCCTAATCGGCAGCCACGCCACCTCCAGCCTGCAGGTGGGCGATGCCCTGCTGGCTGGCCAGAGTGCCGAAGCGATCGCCCTGGTGGATCAGCTGCTGGAGGTCAACGAGCCGGCCCTGCGGATCGTGGCGGCCCTCAGCAGCCAAATCCGGGGCTGGCTCTGGGTCAGCCTGCTCGATGCCCAAGGGGAACAGGACGTAGCCGTGATTGCCAAGGCGGCCGGGATCGGCAACCCCAAACGCATTTATGTGATGCGCAAACAGATCCGCGGCCGCCCACCGGGCCGCTTCCTACGCCTGCTGGGCCAGCTGCTGGAGGTGGAGGCGGCCCTGAAACGGGGCATTGACCCGGGCGATGCCTTCCGCGATGGCTTTTTGCTGGCTGGACCCTGATCGGCTTCCTGGGCCCACGAACCCCAAGGCCCGGAGGGCCCAAGCCACCCTTAATAGGCGGCGTAACTCTTTTCTTCCACCAGCTGGGAGCCGCAGATCTGGTTGATCAGGGCCTTGAGGGCGGCCCGCCTGTCGTTGGTGCGATACACCGCCCGAGCCAGCTCCACAAAGCCAGGACCGAAATCGCCAGCCCGCTCACAATCGCGGATGCGATCTTCAATGTGCCAAAGCTCACCGTTGACAGCCACGAGCTCGGCCGTAGCTGCCGCCAGGCCCGCCAGGCCGGCGGCTGGCTCGACACCCACAAGACCATCAGCACTAACGTTTTCAACCTCCCCAGGAAGCGCCCGAGCGACCAGCCCGGCCCCGGCTGCCACCGCCTCTAGGGCAGCCAGCTCGACGGCCACGTTGGCCCGCTTGGCGGGATCGGCGATCCTCCTGGCCTTGATCTGCAGGATCGTGAGCTTGTCGAGCAATTCTCCCGCTGAGACGGGCACCAGCAGCTCCATCGCCAGGCTCGATCCAGGGATCCCAGGCTAGGGGTCGATAATCGGTCCATCACGCACAGCAACATCGGGAATGGGCCTGCTGGTTCAGAAGTTCGGCGGCACCTCGCTCGCGGATGTGGAACGGATCCAGGCGGTGGCCGAACGCATCGCCGCCAGCCGCGAGGCCGGCCATGACCTGGTGGTCGTGGTCTCGGCCATGGGCCACACCACCGACGACCTCACCAGCCTGGCCCGCGCCATCAGCAGCGACCCGCCCCGGCGGGAAATGGACATGCTGCTGGCCACCGGCGAACAGGTGTCGATCGCCCTGCTAGCCATGGCCCTACATGCCCTGGGGGTGCCGGCGGTCTCGATGACCGGGCCCCAGGTGGGCATCGTCACCGAATCGACCCACGGCCGCGCCCGCATCCTCGAGGTGCGCACCGAACGGCTGCAGCGCCACCTCGACAACGGCCTGGTGGTGGTGGTGGCGGGCTTCCAAGGCACCAGCAGCGGCCACGCCGGCACCCCTGAGATCACCACCCTGGGCCGGGGCGGCTCCGATACCTCGGCCGTGGCCCTGGCCGCGGCCCTGGGGGCCGAGGCCTGCGAGATCTACACCGATGTGCCGGGGGTGCTCACCACCGACCCCCGCAAGGTGGCCGATGCCCAGCTGATGACCACGATCAGCTGCAACGAGATGCTGGAACTGGCCAGCCTCGGGGCCGCCGTGCTGCACCCCCGGGCGGTCGAAATCGCCCGCAACTACGGCGTGCCCCTGGTGGTGCGCTCCAGCTGGAGCGACGCCCCCGGCACCCTGCTCACCAGCGATGGCGGCAGCCGCCGCCCCGGCCACACGGGCCTGGAGCTAAGCCGGCCGGTGGATGGGGCCGAACTGGAGGAGCACCAGGCCGTGCTGGCCCTGTCCCATGTGCCCGACCAACCGGGCGTGGCGGCTCGCTTGTTCGAGGCCCTCTCCGCCGCCGGTCTCAATGTGGATCTGATCGTGCAGGCCACCCATGAGGGAGCCAGCAACGACATCGCCTTCACCCTGGCCGAAACGGAAATGGAGCGGGCCCGCAGCGTTTGCCAGGAGCTCCTGGCGGCCATGGGGGCCGACCAAGCCACGCTTACGGCCGAGGCCGGCATGGCCAAACTCAGTATTTCGGGCGCTGGCATCCTGGGCCGCCCCGGGGTAGCCGCACGCCTGTTCGACATCCTGGCCAAGGCCAGCATCAACCTGCGCCTGATCGCCACCAGCGAGGTAAAGGTGAGCTGCCTGATGGCGGGGCACCAGGGCCACAAGGCCCTACAGGCGGCGGCCCAGGCCTTCGAATTGGCCGAGCTGCAGCTGCAGCTCAACCCGAGCCCGGCGGGCCTGGACGAACCGGCAGTGCGCGGCGTCGCCCTCGACCGGGACCAGGCCCAGGTGGCGGTCCATCGCATTCCCGACCGGCCCGGCAGCGCCGCCTCCGTCTGCAGGGCCCTGGCCGATGCGGGCCTCTGCCTTGATGCGATTGTCCAGTCGGAGCGCACCCACGGCAGGGGCGACCAGCTCAGCCGCGACATGGGCTTCACCCTGCGCCGCGACGACCTGGCCCGGGCCCAGGCAGCCCTACAGCCCCTGCTGGCCCAGTGGCCCGAAGCGCGCTTTGAGCAGGGCATGGCCATCGCCCGGGTGAGCGCGGTGGGGGCGGGCATGCCCTCTACCCCCGGCACGGCCGCCCGCATGTTCCGCTGCCTGGCCGAGGCCGGCATCAATATCGAAATGATCGCCACCAGCGAAATCCGCACCAGCTGCGTCGTCGCCGAAGCCGACGGGGTGGCGGCCCTTCAAGCCGTGCATGGCGCCTTCGGCCTGGGCGGTGCGGCCGTTCACAAGGCCGAAGGCACCGAGGCTTGAAGCGCAAACGGAAGGGGTCTTAGCGACCCCGGTTCAGGCCTTGCCCACCAGTTTCTGGCGCAGGGTCTTGATGCGGTCGCGCAGGGTGGCGGCCCGTTCGTATTCGAGATTTTTAGCGGCTTCCTTCATGCGCTCTTCGAGCTGGGTGATCAGCTCCGGCAGGGATTCGAGCGACACTTCGTTGTGTACGGCCTGGTCGGTAGCCTCCTCCAGCTGCTCATCATTGAGCCGGCGCGACACCTCCAGAAAGGCAAGAATCGAATTGCCGGCCCGCTTGCCGGCCGGCGTGGGCGTGATGCCATGTTCGACGTTGTAGGCGTGCTGAATGGCGCGGCGCCGCTCCGTTTCCGAGATCGCCTTGGCCATCGAATCGGTGAGGTTGTCGGCATAGAGCAGGGCTTTGCCTTCGATGTGTCGGGCCGCCCGACCAATCGTCTGGATCAAGGAGCGCTCCGCCCGCAGGAAGCCCTCCTTATCGGCATCGAGAATCGCCACCAGCGACACCTCAGGCAGGTCCAATCCTTCCCGCAGCAGGTTGACACCCACGAGCACGTCGTATTCGCCATTGCGCAGATCCTGGATGATCTCGATCCGCTCAATCGAATGAATTTCGGAGTGGAGATAGCGCACCTTCACGCCATTTTCAGCCAGGTAGTCGGAGAGGTCCTCGGCCATGCGCTTGGTCAAGGTGGTGATCAGCACCCGTTCATTTTTATCGGCCCGCACTCGAATTTCGCCGAGCAGGTCATCCACCTGGCCCTCGGTTGGACGCACCTCAACGATCGGATCGAGCACTCCGGTTGGGCGGATCACCTGCTCTACGATCTGGCCCTTGCTCTGGGCCATTTCCCAGGTGCCAGGGGTAGCGCTGACAAAGATCGTCTGCTGGGCCTTTTCCCAGAACTCATCGCCCTTGAGCGGCCGGTTATCGGCGGCCGAGGGCAGGCGGAAGCCGTGCTCAATGAGCACCCGCTTGCGCGATTGGTCGCCGTTGTACATGGCCTGTAGCTGGGAACAGGTGACATGGCTTTCATCAACCACCAGTAGCCAATCCTTAGGGAAATAATCAATTAGGCATTCGGGCGGGGTGCCGGCGGGCCGGCCAGCCAGGTGGCGGGCGTAGTTTTCAACGCCATTGCAATAGCCCACCTGCTCGAGCATCTCCAGGTCGTAGGTGGTGCGCTGCTCCAGCCTCTGGGCCTCCAACAGGCGCCCTTCCCGGTTGAGCAGGTCAAGGCGGTCATGCAACTCACCGCGAATTTCGGCAATCGCCCCCTCCAGACGCTCCTTCGGGGTCACAAAGTGCTTGGCGGGGTAGATGTTGATCGTGTCAAGGCTTTGCAGGATCTCGCCGGTGGTGGGTTCGACATAGCGAATCGCTTCGATCTCATCGCCAAACAATTCAATCCGCACCAGGCGATCCTCATAGGCCGGTCCGATTTCAAGCACATCGCCACGCACCCTGAAACGGCCCCGCGAGATTTCCAGATCGTTGCGGGAATATTGATTATTAACAAGTTCCCGCAGGGAGCCCCGCAGGTCCAGGGTTTCACCCACCTGGAACTTCACCGCCGCCTTAAGGTATTCCGAGGGAATGCCCAGACCGTAGATGCAGCTGATCGAGGCCACAACGATCACATCGGAGCGCTCAAACAAAGAGCGCGTGGCCGAGTGGCGCAGCATGTCGATCTCTTCGTTGATCGAGGCGGTCTTGGCGATGTAGGTATCCGAGACCGCTACATAGGCCTCCGGCTGGTAATAGTCGTAGTAGGAGATGAAATATTCAACGGCATTGTTGGGGAAAAATTCCCGCAACTCATTGCAAAGCTGGGCCGCCAGGGTCTTGTTGTGGGCTAGTACCAAGGTGGGACGGCCCGTGCGGGCGATCACATTGGCGATCGAAAAGGTTTTGCCGGTGCCGGTGGCGCCCAGCAGGGTCTGGTAGCGCTCGCCGCCATCGACACCGCGAACCATGGCCTCAATGGCCGTGGGCTGGTCGCCTTTGGGTTCGTAGGGGGCGTGGAGCTCGAAGTAGGCCATCGCATCATTCTCAGCCAAACAGGGCCAGGCCAGGGGTGGTCCACCGACCCAGAACAGACGTCAAACCCGCCGGGAGCTCCCAAAAGGACCCCGGACGGGCCTGACTCATTTACCTAGGGCAGGCAGAACGGGCGACTAGGGCAGGCAGAACGGGGCGATCGCCGCGCTCAGGACTGGGCCGAAACGGCGGCGCCGCTGCCCAGGGCCTCCCGCAGGCTGCGTACCACGGCCACCATGGCCAGCTCATCGCCGAGGCGATTGACAGCCGAACCCACGCCAACGCCGCTGGCGCCGGCAGCGATCGCCAGGGGCAGGGTCACGGCCGAGAGGCCGGAGGCGCAGAGCACGGGCACGGAGACGGCGCGGCTGATCGCGTGGGCGGCGGCCAGGGTGGGGGCGGCCTTCTCAATCAGGCCGAGGCTGCCGGCACTGAAGGGCCGGGCGCTGGTGCCGCCCTCGGTCTGGATCAGGTCGGCTCCGGCTTCCACCAGATCAATCGCGAGCTGCTCCTGCTGGTCGAGGGGCAGCACGTGGGGCACGGTGACCGACAGCACCACCTCGCTCAGCAGGGCCCGGGTGCGGCGGGTGAGCTCCAGGACCTCAGCGGCATCAAAGAGGCGCCCAAGGGGATAGAAGGCGTCGTAGTTGCCGATCTCGACCAGGGCGGCGCCGGCGGCCACGGCGGCGGGGAACAGCTCGGGATCCACCGCCGAGACGCAGATCGGCAGGCCGGACACGGCAGTGGCACGGCGTACCAGCTCGGGATCACAGGCCAGATCGATCAGGTCGGCGCCACCGAGACCGGCGGCGCGGCTGATGCGCTCCACCGAGGCGACATCAAAATTGGTGAGGCCGGCGATCACCTTGAGCAGGCGCCGCGAGGCCAGGGCTTGCTGCAGTTGAAGCGGCAGGCTGGACAGACGGGACATGGGCGGCCGGACAGCGAATGAAACCGATTCTCCCATCCGAAGCCTCGCCGCAGCCTGGCCCGCCCCAGGGGCCCTCCGGCGTTGGCGGCCAGTCGCGCCCCCCCTGGGGCCCGGTCCATGCCGCCCTGCACCAACGCCTGCGCAGCGACCCGGACCTGCTGCCCACCGGGGCACCCCTGCTGCTGGCCGTGTCCGGCGGCCAGGACTCCATGGCCCTGACCCACCTGCTGCTCGATCTGGGCCGGTTACACGGCTGGAGCCTGCAGCTCTGGCACGGCGACCACGGCTGGCGCCCCGAATCGGCTCGCCAGGCTGAAGAACTCCAGGCCTGGGCGGAAGGCTGGGGCCTGGCGATCACGGTGGAGCGGGCTAGCGAACCCCCCGCCAGCGAAGCCGCGGCCCGGGCCTGGCGCTACGACCGCCTAGAAGCCCTGGCCTTGGAGCGGGCCTGCGCCCATGTGGTGACCGGCCACACCGCCAGCGACCGGGCCGAGACCTTGCTGCTGCACCTGGCCCGCGGCAGCCACCGCCAGGGCTTGGCCAGCCTGCGGCGGCGCCGGCCGATCAGTCCTGGCTCGCCGATCAGCCTGGTGCGCCCCCTGCTGGGCCTCAGCCGGGCCGACACCGGGCAATTCTGCGCCGACTGGAGCCTGCCGATCTGGCTTGACCCCAGCAATGCCAGTCCCCGCTTCAGCCGCAACCGGATCCGCCAGGAGGTGATGCCGGTGCTGGAGGAGCTCCATCCCGGCAGCGCCGGCCGCATCAGTGCCCTGGCAGAACGGCTCGAACAGGAACAGGCCGGACTGGAGGAGCTGCTCGACTTCGCCCTGGCTCGCCTCATCCCTCCGCAAGCGGAGGGAACGGCACCGGGCCTAGACCGGGCCGGCCTCACCCGCCTAGGGCACCCCAACCAGAGGCAGCTGCTGCACCACTGGCTCAAACGCCAGAGCGGCCTCAGCCTGGAGGCCGCCAGCCTGGAGTCCCTGCTGGGCCAGCTCCAACCCAACCAGGGCCCAGGCGAGCGACCCTTGGGCCAGGGCTGGCGGCTGGGCTGGACCCGGCGCCTGCTGGTGTTAATCCCCCCAGACAAGGGGTCTGGCCCAGGGCCGGCCTAACCCAGCCCCGGGGCCAGAAGGATCCAGGTCAGACGTTCAGCCCCAGTCCCGGTCAGACTCCCGCAACGCCATTGCGTCACCATCGCCTGAACCGTTTGTGAGCATCAACCTTCAGGACGCCTATATCGCCGTCGAGCATGCCTACAGCATGCAGCAGTTTCCTGAGGCCCTGCGGCTAGCCCAGGACCTCGTGCCCCGCATTCCCAGCGGCTCGGAGGACCAGCTGGATCTGCGGCTGCAATTGCTGATCGGCCACACCTATCTCTACGGCCTTGGCCTAGCCCAGAAGGCCCTGCCCTGTTATCAACAGGTGTTGAGACTGAGCTACGACCCTACCTACCGGGAACTGGCCGACCAGGGCGTGGCCCTCTGCCAGCAGGCTGGCGCCAGCCTGCTGGCAGAGGGCTCCAAAAGCGCCAGTCCCAGCCCGGCCGCCGGCACCGACGAAGCGCCATCGAGCTCCAGTTCAGGAGCGGCCGTGCCCTGGCTGGAGGACCTGAGCACCCTGGGCACCACCGGCCAGGCTGGACAGGACGGCCCCCAGGGCCAACCTGGATTAGAGGGGGAAACGGCGGCGGCCCAACCCTGGCAACGGAAGGCTGGGGAGTCGGTGAAAGCCGAGCTGGTCGAGAGGATCGAAGTGATCGAACCTGACCTGGTCGAGGGGATTGGGGGGCCTGCCCCCTCCTCGCTGGAACCCGCGGGCGGCCTGGGGAGTCCCCAGGCCTTCACCCCCGCCGAGGCGGCCGAACTGGCCAAGGGCCTGCTCAAGGTGGTGTTGCGCTGAGGCCCAGACCGGGGTTGAACCGGCCCAGGCAAGGCGCGGCGGGCAGTGCCCTCAGCTGGCGGCGCCGGAACGGCGGCGGCGCGTGCGGGTGGCAGCCAGGTCCGGATCTTCGATCGGGGCTTCGGCAGCCGCCACCGCCACAAGTTGGCGCTGGGGTTCAGCCTCGGCTGGTGCCGGGGCTGCGGGCTGGGCAAGGGCCGTGGCAGCAGCGGCCGGAGCCGGGCGATCGCGGATGACATCCCGGTTGATCTCACGGTGGACGTCGCGATTCACCTCCCGGCTCAGCTCACGGCCGCCATCGCGGCGACCACCCCGGGAAGCGGGACGGCTATCGGGCTCAGCATCGGCACGGCCCTTGTAGGCAGGGGTGCCGGCAGGGGCTGGCTGGACCAGACAAATGATCAGCGGTTCCACCTGGAGCTCGCGGCGCAGGCGCCGCTGCAGGCCCACTTCGATTTCGCGCTGCACGCCCATCCAATCGACATCGGGGGCGGCGCCACCACTGTTGCGCGACAACTGGCTCCAGCGGTTCTCCAGGACCCAGCCGATCTCGCGCTCGGCCCAGAGGGACATCTTGCGGGCATCGGCCGTGGTAACAACGCCGCGCAGGTTGACCCGGGGCGGCGCCGCCATCACGCCATCGGTGCTGATCACGGCCAACAGGGTGATCACACCGTCTTCGGCCAGCTGCTGGCGCTCCTTGAGCACCCGGGCATCAACGATGCCGTTGCGGGAGGCATCCAGCAGTTCGATACCAGCTTTGACGGGATCGCCCTTGTGAATCGACTCGGGCTTGAGTTCCACCACATCGCCGTTTTCGATGATTAGACAGTTCTCGGCGGGGATACCCATGGACTGGGCCGTTTTGGCGTGGGCCACCAACATGCGGTGTTCTCCATGCACGGGCACGAAAAACTTGGGCCGGGTCAGGGCCAGCATCAACTTGTCGTCTTCCTGGGAACCATGGCCGGAAACGTGGATACCTTCACCCTTGCCATAAACCACCTTGGCGCCAAGCATCATCAGCCTGTCGATCGTGTTCACCACCGAAATGGTGTTGCCTGGAATCGGGCTGGCCGAGAAGATGATCGTGTCGCTTGACTTCACCTGAACCTGGGGATGGTCGCTGCGGGAGATCCGGCTCAAGGCGGCGAGGGGCTCGCCCTGGCTGCCGGTCATCAGCAGCAGGGTTTCGCGGTCGGGCAGGTCGCGGATCTGCTTGATTGGCACAAATAGATCATCGGGGCAGCGCATGTAGCCCAGTTCCCGAGCTTTGGCGATCACGTTAAGCATGGAGCGACCCAGCAGGCCCACCTTGCGGCCATGCTTCATGGCGAGCTCGAGAATCATCGAGACCCGGTGGGTGGAGCTGGCGAAGGTGGTGAGAATCACCCGGCCTTGGGCATTACCAATGTGGCGATCAAGGTTGGGGAATACGGCCCGCTCTGGCGGTGTGAAACCGGGCAGCTCGGCGTTAGTGGAATCACTAAACAGGCACAGCACCCCCTGCTCGCCGTAGTGGGCCATGCGCTGGATGTCGAAATACTCGCCATCGACCGGGGTGTGGTCGAATTTAAAGTCTCCGGTGAAAATCACCACCCCCGCCGGGGTGGTGATTGCCAAGGAGAAGCTATCGGCGAGCGAGTGGGTGTTGCGGATGAACTCCACCTTGAAGTGCTGACCCACCTGCACCACATCGCGCGGGGAGACCGTCTGGAGGATCGTGCGATCCATCACGCCCGCTTCCTCCATCTTGCCCGTGAGCATGGAGAGGGCTAGGCGGGGCCCATAGATCACCGGAATCGTAAAGTTCTTGAGGTGGTGGGGAATACCACCGATGTGATCTTCATGGCCGTGGGTGACGATCATGCCGCGAATCCGCTTCTGGTTTTCACGCAGATAGCTGGTGTCGGGCAACACCACGTTGACGCCATGCATGCCATCACTGGGGAAGGCGAGACCGCCATCCACCAGCATCAGGTCATCACCATATTCAAAAACGCAGGTGTTTTTACCGATCTCATGCAAACCGCCGAGGGGAATGACCCGCAAGGTGGGCTGGTTATCAGCGGTCTCGGAACGGCCGGCGCTTGCCATACGGGTGATCGGATTGGATGGGCTCATCAGGGGAAGGGGAAAAAAAGGGAAAGGGATGCCGAACTGAATGCAATGCCTCCGGACCCTTGTTTGCAGATTGGGCTGCTGGGAGGTGGAGGACTGGGATGGGCCTTGGCGTCAGGTAGGACGCAGGGCTGCCAGGGCTGTGGTTAATCGTTCGCGTACATCACTGGAGGCGGAGACCAGGGGAAGACGGGGGGCACCCACGGGCCAGCCGCTCAACTCCAAGGCGGCTTTGCAAGGAATCGGATTGGTGGTCAAAAACAGGGCCTTGCAAAGGGGCAGTAGCCGTTCGTGTAAGGCCAGGGCGGTGGAATGATCGCCGGCCAGGAAAGCGGTGACCATCTGGCTGATCTCGCGGGCCACCAGATGGCCGGCCACACTCACGACGCCCACGGCACCCACGGCCAACATCGGCAGGGTGAGGGCGTCATCGCCGCTATAGATCGCCAGCCGCTCGCCGCAAACGGCCCGCAATTGACTCACCTCCTCGGTGGTGCCGCTGGCGGCCTTAAAACTCACCACATTGGGCAGGTCAAGTAGGCGGGCCGTGGTCTCGGGGCTGAGGCTGGTGCCTGTGCGACCGGGAATGTTGTAAAGCATTAGGGGTAGCTCGGGCGCCGCCAGGGCCACGGCCCGGAAATGGGCTTCCAGCCCCTCCTGGGGCGGCTTGTTGTAGTAGGGCACCACCACCAGCGCCCCATCGGCGCCGAGGACCGCCGCCTGGCCGATCGCCTCGATCGCCTCAGCGGTGCAATTACTGCCGGTGCCCGCCAGCAGGGCAGCGCGGTTGCCCACGGCAGCCTTGACGGCGGAGAAGAGTTGGTGTTGCTCCTCCCAACTGAGGGTGGGAGATTCGCCAGTGGTGCCGCAGAGCACCAGACCATCGCAGCCCTCGTCCACCAGGTGGCTGGCCAGCCGGCCGGCCAGGTCGAGATCCACGGCGCCGTCAGCGCCAAAGGGGGTGACCATGGCCGTCACCACCCGGCCAAAGGGGGCGGGGGAGGCGGCCCCAGGGGTGAGAGTGCTTGCAGGCAAACCAGTCATCGGCCCACTCCCGCAACCGCTTCGCCAGCTGGGGCGCCAGCCCGAGCCGCAGCGGGATCGAGCAGCAGCTCGGCGATCTGGATGGCGTTAAGGGCCGCACCCTTACGGATCTGGTCGCCGCAGAGCCAAAGCTCCAGGGCATTGGGCTCGCTGAGGTCCTGGCGGATGCGGCCCACGGCCACCGGGTCCCGACCGGTGACATCGGTGGGCATGGGGAAGCGGTTTGAGCTGAAATCCTCGATCAACTCAACGCCCGGCGCCTGGGCCAACAGGGCACGGGCCTCCTCCACCGGGAAAGGTTCGTGGAATTCGATGTTGAGGGCCTCGGAGTGGGCCCGCAGCACCGGAACCCGCACACAGGTGGCCGTGACCCGCAGCTCGGGCAGGCCCATGATCTTGCGGGTTTCATGGAGCATTTTCAGCTCCTCTTCGCAGTAGCCGTTGTCCTGCAGGGGGGAGTTGTGCAGGAACAGGTTGAAGGCGAGCGAATAGGGCAGCACGGTGCTTTCGGGGCTGCCGCCATCGAGCACGGTCTGGCTGAGGTTGCGCAGCTCTTCCATGGCGCGGGCGCCGGCGCCGCTAGCCGATTGGTAGGTACTCACCACCACCCGGCGCAGGGGCCGCCGGGCCGCCAGCGGCGCCAGGGCCAGGGTCATCAAGATCGTGGTGCAGTTGGGGTTGGCGATGATCCCCTGGTGGCCAAAGGCCGCTTGGGGGTTCACCTCGGGCACCACCAAAGGCACCTGGGGATCGAGCCGAAAGGCGCTGGAGTTGTCGATCACCAGGGCGCCGGCCGCCGCCGCTATGGGGGCCCATTGCTTGGACACCGATCCGCCGGCCGAGGCCAACACCAGATCAACCCCTATAAAGGCTCCGGCACTCACCGACTGGATGGGCCAGGAGCGGCCATTCCATGTCAACGACTGACCGGCCGAGCGGGGTGAGGCCAACAGCACCAGCTCCGCCACCGGGAACTGGCGCTCGGCCAGCAGGGTGAGCAATTCCTGGCCCACGGCCCCGGTGGCACCGAGCACGGCCACCTTTAGGGGCCGGTTGGGGAGGGAACTGGCGGCAGGGAGGGACAAGGGCGGCAGGGGAGAAAAGGAACGGTTGGGGCTGGAGCAGGGCTTGGTAGCAGGCTGGACTTAGCTCGTAAAGGCTTGGAATTCGGGAAAATCGAGGAGCCGATGACGGCTGCTGGGTCCTGAAGAAGCTGGTCTGAAACCCTGGCTGGCTGGTTCGGCCCTACAAACCATTGGACTCAACAAACCCCTGGCCGTGGAAGACTGGGACCAGGGAGCAGGATCCTGGGAGTGGAAATGGGGCTGGCGCAGGCTTGGGGCTTCGGGGGGAACCGGTTTTCCGGTAAGGAAACCTGACGATGGGGCTTTGCTCTAGATCGAAAGGACCCTGGAGCAGGAGCTCAGGATCGGGGCGACTGAATCGTCGAGGGCGTTGGCCTGGCGGGTAGGGCTTTGGGCTGGCTCAGCAGGGCTTTAGCTGAGCAGATTTAGGGCTGGATCTGGACTGGGGCTGGCAGGGGGCCTGGGGCTAGGTCGGTGGGAACGGGTAAGTAAGGGGACGTATGGGAGACGAAGGATTGGGGCAGCGGCCGGTCCAACCCCCCACCTCAGGGGATGGTCTCAACAATACGCGGCCGTTTGGTCCTTGGCGAAGGGACCCAGGGGGCTCGTGAGGTCAGTTCCTAGGATCGTTGGCTGCCCCGCCGATCCGGTCCGGCGTTCCTCCCCACCAGCCCGCCATGAGTCCTGCCGCCAGCGCCGCCGTCCCCGCCAGCCTGAAGGTCACCACCAGCCCTCGCCCGGGCAGCCGCCTGGCCCTGGAAGTTGCCGTTCCGGCGGGCCGCAGCCAGTCCAGCTACGACGCCGCCCTGGAGAAACTCAGCCGCAGCATCAAGTTGCCCGGCTTCCGCAAGGGCAAGGTGCCCCGGCCGGTGCTGATGCAACAAATCGGCCCCCTGCGGGTGCGCGCCACCGCCCTGGAGGACCTAGTCGATTCCGTGTTCCGCGACGCCCTGGCCCAGGAGGCGATCCCGGCGATCGGCCAACCGGAACTGGCCGGCGGCTTCGAAGCCCTGCTGGAGCGGTTCGCCCCCGGCGAGGAACTCACCTTGGTCTTAGAGCTGGATGTGGAGCCCACCCCCAGCCTGAAAGTCACCAAGGGGCTGGTGGTCGCCAGCGAAGCCGTCAGCTACGACCCCGCCCGGGTCGAGGAATGGATCGAACAGTCCCGCCAGAAGCTGGCCAGCCTGGTGCCGGTCGAGGACCGGCCCGCCCAGGCCGGTGATGTGACCGTGGTCGACTTCAGCGGCACCTTCAGCGATGACGGCAGCCCAATCAGCGGCGGCAGTGGCGAAGGCATGGAAGTGGAACTGGAAGAGGGCCGCATGATCCCCGGCTTCGTCGAAGGGGTGATCGGCATGGCGGTAGGCGACACCAAGACCGTGGCCTGCCAGTTCCCCGAGGAGTACCCCCAGGAGGACTGCCGCGGCCGGGCCGCCAGCTTCGTGCTCACCCTCACCGACCTCAAAACCAAGGAGCTGCCCGAGCTCGACGACGCCTTCGCCCAGCAGGCCAGCGACAAGGAAACCCTCGCCGAGCTGCGCACCGACCTGGAAGCCCGCCTCCAGGAAGACGCCGAACGGCGCGACAAGGCCAACCGCCATGACGCCCTGCTCGACGCCCTCGTGGAGCAGCTCGTGGTGGAACTGCCCGAAACCCTGGTGCAGGAAGAGATCCGTGCCCTGCTGGAGCAGACCGCCGGCCAGCTGGCCCAGCAGGGCATGGATGTGCGCAAACTTTTTACCCCTGAGCTGGTGCGCAGCCTGCGGGACACCTCCCGGCCCGAAGCCGAAAAGCGCCTGCGCCGCAGCCTGGCCCTCAAGGCCCTGGCCCTGGCCGAAGCGATCGAACTGGCCGAGGAGGAGCTCGACACCAAGCTCAAGGAGCTCTCCCGCAACCTCAGCGAGAGCGGCAATATCGATCCAGCCCGCCTGCGCCAGGCCGTGCAGGAAGACCTGATGCGCCAGAAGCTGCTCGACTGGCTGGAAAGCCACAGCACCATCACCGCCAAGACCGCCGAGGACCTGGCTGGGGAGGATGGGGCCATCGCTGGCGGGACCGACGCCGCCGAGCCCGCTTGAGCGCCATAGATTGACCCCACTGCCCTAAGTCCGACGGCCGCGTGATCGACGCCCAACTCCACGCCCTACGCCACCATCCGGTCTTGAACCAATGGCAGGGCGATCGCCCCGAGGCGATCGCACTCAGACCCCAGGCCGCCCCTGGGATCCTGCCCACAGTGGTGGAGCAGTCTGGCCGGGGCGACCGGGCCTTTGACATCTATTCGCGCCTGCTACGCGAGCGGATCATTTTCCTGGGCACGGGCATCGATGACGCCGTGGCTGATGCCGTGGTGGCCCAGCTGCTGTTCCTCGAGGCCGAAGACCCCGAAAAGGACATTCAGATCTATGTGAATTCCCCCGGCGGCTCGGTGACCGCGGGCCTGGCCATCTACGACACGATGCAGCAGGTGACCCCGGACATCGTCACCATCTGCTACGGCCTGGCCGCCAGCATGGGCGCCTTTTTGCTAACTGGTGGCACCAAGGGCAAACGCCTGGCCCTGCCCAACGCCCGGATCATGATTCACCAACCCCTCGGCGGCGCCCAGGGCCAGGCCGTGGACATCGAGATCCAGGCCAAGGAAATCCTCTTCCTCAAGGACACTCTTAATGGCCTAATGGCCGAACACACGGGCCAACCCCTCGAGAAAATCGCCGAAGATACGGACCGGGATTACTTCCTCTCGCCTGCCGAAGCCGTGACCTACGGCCTGATCGACCGGGTCGTGACCGAGGTGAATCCCGCCTAATCAGCCAGCTCCTACCTCCGCATCAGAGCTCCACCCCCCTTGCCCTGGACCTACCCCTTAGACCCTTCCCTCGATGGCCAAGTTCGACGCCCACCTGAAGTGCTCGTTCTGCGGCAAGTCCCAGGAGCAGGTGCGCAAGTTGATTGCCGGCCCTGGCGTATACATCTGCGACGAATGCATCGATCTCTGCAACGAGATTCTCGATGAGGAGCTGACCGAAAGCCAGGTGGCCGCCCGCAGCGCCCCCGAAACCAAGAGCAAAGCCCCCAGTAGGAAAACGTCCAAACCGGCCCCGGTCCTGGCCGAAGTGCCCAAGCCCCACCAAATCAAGGCCTTCCTCGACCAGCAGGTGGTGGGCCAGGAGCAGGCCAAAAAAGTGCTAGCGGTAGCGGTGTACAACCACTACAAACGGCTGGCCTGGCAAGGCGATGGCCAGGGAGAAACGGATCAAACCGCCACCCGCCTCCAAAAGTCGAACATTCTGCTGATCGGTCCCACAGGCTGCGGCAAGACCCTGCTCGCCCAGACCCTGGCCGAGATGCTTGATGTGCCCTTTGCCGTGGCCGATGCCACCACCTTGACCGAGGCGGGCTACGTCGGCGAAGACGTGGAAAATATCCTGCTGCGGCTACTGCAGAAGTCCGACATGGATGTGGAGCAGGCCCAGCGCGGCATTATCTATATTGATGAGATCGATAAGATCGCCCGCAAAAGCGAAAATCCTTCGATCACCCGCGATGTCTCCGGAGAAGGGGTGCAACAGGCCCTGCTGAAGCTGCTGGAAGGCACCCTGGCCAACGTGCCGCCCCAGGGGGGCCGCAAGCATCCCTACCAGGACTGCATCCAAATCGATACCAGCCAGATTCTGTTCATCTGCGGTGGCGCCTTTGTGGGGCTGGACGATCTGGTGCAGCGGCGCCTAGGTCGCAATTCGATCGGTTTCCTGCCGGCCGATGGCCGTAGCCGCCAACACAAGGACCTCCAGACCAGCCAGGTGTTGCGCCACTTGGAGTCCGACGACCTCGTGCGCTATGGCCTGATTCCGGAATTCATTGGCCGCCTGCCGGTGAGCGCCATGCTCGAACCCCTGGACAGCCAAGCCCTCGAATCGATTCTCACCACCCCCCGCGACGCCCTGGTCAAGCAGTTCCAGACCCTGCTGAGCATGGACAACGTGCGCCTCGAATTCGAACCGGGGGCCGTGCAGGCGATCGCCGCCGAGGCCCACCGCCGCAAGACCGGTGCCCGCGCCCTGCGCGGCATCATCGAAGAGCTGATGCTCGATGTGATGTACGACCTGCCCTCCAGCACGGAGGTCAAGAGTTTCACAATCACCCAGGAGATGGTGGAGCAGCGCAGCAAGGCCAAGGTGCTGGAGATCCCCAGCAGCAAGGCCGACCGGAACAAGCGCGAGTCAGCCTGAAGCTTCCACCGGATTCCCCGTCCCTTTCCGGTTCCCTGATCGGTCCCCCTGCCTTGGCCAGCGCCGACCATCTCAAGGTGCCCCGCCAGCACGGCCTCTTCGTGCACCACGGCATCGACCTAGGCGATGGCACGGTCGCCCACTACCTGGAGGGTCGACAAATCCTGCGTAGCCCCCTGCAGGACTTCAGCCTCGGTCAGCCAGTGTCCACGGTCCCTTACCCCCCCGGCAGCTGCTCGCCGCCCGGGGTGAGCGTGCACCGGGCCCTGGGCCGCCTGGGCGAGCAGCGCTACAACCTGATCTTCAACAACTGCGAGCACTTCGCCCACTGGTGCAAAACCGGCCGTCACCGCAGCGCCCAGGTGGAGGGCTGGCTGCAGACGGGCAGTCTCGGCGCCCTAGCCCTGGGCCAAATGGTGCCGGCCGCCCTGCTGGCCGGGGTTCGGCTGCTGCTACGCCAGGACCTGCGGCTCGATGGCCTGCCGATTGAGCAGGGCCGGGAGCTGGCGCTGCGCAGCCTGGAGCAGCTCGAAGGCCTGCGCCTCAAGCTGCAACAGGCCCTGGAGCAGGAACTCACCAAGGCGGAATCCCGTTGGGGCCAGGGCAGCCCCACCAGGTCCGGGACCGGCGCCCAGGGCTTCGAAGGACTGCGGCTGGCGGCCCAGCGCCTGGAGGACAAGCTCTGCGAGGTGGAGGAGTTGCAACAGCGGCTTGACCAGCTGGTCAAGGGCCATGAGGTTTAGCCTCAGGGTCCGACCGTTCGCGGGGACGGAGTGCGGACGCAGCGACCCATGAGCCAGGCCTACCAGCCGCTGCACCACAAGTACCGGCCCCAAACCTTCGACCAGCTGGTGGGCCAGGAGGCGATCGCCGCCACCCTGGGCAACGCCCTGCGCCAGAACCGGATCGCGCCGGCCTACCTGTTCAGTGGGCCCCGGGGCACGGGCAAAACCTCCAGCGCCCGCATCCTGGCCCGCTCGCTCAACTGCATCAGCGGCGACGGCCCCACCCCAGATCCCTGCGGCATTTGCGCCCTCTGCACCAGCATCGCCGCCGGCAACGCCCTCGACGTCATCGAGATCGATGCCGCCTCCAATACCGGCGTTGACAACATCCGCGAACTGATCGAGCGCTCCCGCTTTGCGCCGGTGCAGGCGCGCTGGAAGGTGTATGTGATCGACGAGTGCCACATGCTCTCGACGGCCGCCTTCAACGCCCTGCTCAAAACCCTGGAGGAGCCGCCGCCGCGGGTGGTGTTTGTACTCGCCACCACCGATCCCCAGCGAGTGCTGCCGACGATCCTGAGTCGCTGCCAGCGGTTTGATTTCCGCCGCATCCCCCTCGACGCCCTCGAAGGCCACCTGCGCTATATCGCCACGGAAGAGCAAATCGGCATTACCGCCGAAGCCCTGCATGTGGTGGCCCAACGGGCCCAGGGCGGCCTGCGCGATGCCGAGAGCCTGCTCGACCAACTGAGCCTGCTGCCCGCACCGATCGAGCCGATGGCCGTGTGGGAACTGGTGGGGGCGGTGCCGGAACAGGAGCTGCTGGCCCTGGCCACGGCCCTGGCCCGCTTTGAACCCCTGGGGGTGGTGGAAGCCTGCCGCGAACTGCTCGACCGGGGCCGGGAACCCTCGGCGGTGTTGCAGGGCCTGACCAGCCTGCTGCGGGACCTGGTGCTAGCGGCCGTGGCCCCGGACCGGCTGGAACTGACCAGCTTTTCGCCCCAGTTCCGCCCCCAGCTGCCCGAGCTCGCCCAGCAGTTGGGCACGGCCAAGTTGCTGCAATGGCAAAGCCAACTGAAGGGCAGCGAACAGCAGTTGCGCCATAGCGTCCAGCCGCGCCTCTGGCTGGAGGTGTTGGTGTTGGGTCTGTTGGCCCAACCGACCGGGGTCAGCGCGCCCCCGGGCCCGAGCACGGCTGCAGGCCAGGCTGCTGCCGTGGGGAACGCTCCGGCCAGCCCCCAGGCTCGCGGCCCAGCCGCCCCGGCCCAATCCCAGGTCCGGCCAGCCGAACCCGTCCATGGCGGCCCAGCGCCTGCCCCCGCAGCCCATGCCAGGGGGCCCGCCCAGGCGGCCCCAGCCGCCAGCCCAGCCCCAGATCCGATCCCAGCGTTGAACCGGGAACCGGCTCCAGCACCCCAAGGCGCACCATCGGCGGGCGCCAACCTGCCGGAGCTCTGGCAACAGATCCTCACCGGCCTGGAGCTGCCCTCCACCCGCATGTTGCTCTCCCAGCAGGCCACCTTGGTGCGGCTGGATGGCCAACGGGCCATGGTGCGGGTGGCGGGCAACTGGATGGCCATGGTGCAAGGGCGCCTGCCCCTGCTCGAGCGGGCCATGGAGACGGCCCTCGGCAGCCCCCGCCAGGTGATCCTCGAAGGCGCCGACGGCCACCAAACCATGGCAACCCCAACCAAGGCCACCCCCGGGCCTGCCCCAAGCCCCAGGCCCCAGGCCCCGGCCCCAGCCCCTGTCAACAACCCTGCAGCCGCAGGGGCCCTGAACCGGGTACCCAGCCCAGCCCAGGTAGCGCCACCGATCGCGGTGGCCATGACGGCAGCGGTGGTGGCACCAGCCCCTGCGCCGACGCCTGCAGGCATCGTCACTGCCGCGCCACCCGAAACGGCCCCGACTCCCGTGGAGGCCCCACCCCAGCGGGCGCTACCCGGCAGCATCGATGAAAAAGCCAAGCGCCTGGCCGATTTCTTCAACGGCGAAGTGATCTCAGACTTCAGCGACGACATGGCCTGAACGGGGCCCGATTGGAGCACCGCAGCGGCCACCCTCTGCCCTGGCCAGGCCATGGCCGGGTCGTCCAAGCCCCGCGTCGGACCTACGGCGTCGGATCCACCAGTGCCGGTTCGACGCTGGCAGCCCCACCCCCATGCGAGGTCTTGGCCCAGACCAGGGTCTTGGGCAACAAGGCCATGCGCAGGGTGGTGTAGGGGATCACCACGAACCAATGGCCTAGATAAAGGATGCCCAGCGCCAGGTTGGCCAGGTCCATGGCCGGCAGCGCCGGCCCTTCGCTGGAGCGGCGGCACCCTTTGAGAATCGCTCCGCCGGAGAGACCAAAAGCCAGCACGGACAGGGGCCACAAGGCTGGGGCCGTGCGGCTCAGCAACGAAGCCAGCAAGTCGGCGGAGGCCATCACCGGCAGGCCATATTGCAGGAGGAAAAACACCGCCAAATCGAGCCGTTTTTCGACGGGCAGGGCCCCAGACCAAAGCCTGGGCCAGTAGTCAAAGAAGCGCTGCAGACCCCCTTCTGCCCAACGCTGCCGCTGGCGCCACAGGGCCGCAAGCGTCGTCACCGCCTCTTCCTGAACCGGTGGATTCCAGAGCAGGCCCACGGGCTGGCCTTCGAGCAGCAAGCGAAAACTGAGATCCAGGTCATCGGTGACCGTGGCCTCATTGAACCCATCGCAAGCGAGCACCACCTCGCGGCGCAACAGCTGGCCGTTGCCGCGCAACTCGACCACCCCGCCGGTCTGCAGCCGTCCCTCCTGGATTACCGCATCGAGGGCCATCTCCATGGCCTGACAGCGGGTCACCAGGTTGTGCCCGGCATTGACCACCGCCTTGCGCAACTGCACCGCCGCCCAGCCGCCGGCCTCGGCAACGGGCAGCAGCCGCCTGAGCACATCGCTCTGCAGGTCCGCATCGGCATCGAGCACCATCAGCCAGCGGCCGTTTAGCTGGGGCAACACCGTATTGAGGGCGCCCGACTTACCACCACCGGCGTTGCGGGGCCGGCGCACCACCTGGAGCTGGGGATGGAGGCGCTGCTGCTCGGCGAGAACGGCTGCAGTGCCGTCCTCGCTGCCGTCGTCCACCACCCAAAAGCACAGTAATTCCTGGGGGTAATCGAGCTGGCTCAGCCGCTCTACCAAGCGGCCGATGACCGCCTCCTCATCCCGGGCCGCCACCACTAGGTCGACCGCCGGCAGATCGGTTGGCAAAGGCCCCCCCTCGCCAGGCTTGTCCCCGTCGAGCAAAACCCTGGACGGGGTCAGGAAGACCGCCTTAAACCCATAAGCTCCCAGGGCGATGGCCACCACCACGGCAGGAAGCGGCGACCAAACCCCCAAACCATGGGGCAAGCTGCCGCCGAGTCCGCAACAGAAAAGGAACAGGGCGGCCTTCACGCGACGGCGTCCTGTGGCTATGCCGCCCGCGTCCATGCGTCCCCCAACCGTTACGACATCCTAAAGGCCCTGCTTAAGCGCTTCGATCGGCACCAAGGCTGTGCCGGGGTAGTAGTGCTCAAGAATCCGGGCCACGCTCCAGCCGCGCCGGGCCAGGTCGATGGCACCGGCTTGGGAGAGGCCGGCGCCATGGCCGAAGCCTCCGCCCACCACAGTCCAGAGGCCGGCACCGGCCGGTCGCACCACAAACAGGGTGCTGGGCAGCTGGCGCAGGGCCCGGCGAATGGCATCCCGGCGCAACACCAACGATCCCTTGGTGCCCTGGATGCTCAAGGCCAGGACCCGGCCGCTGGCGCCCCGCTCCAGCACCACCAGGCGCCGCACGGCCCCCAGGGCCGTCCCAGCTGTCCCCAAGGCCTGCTCCACCTGGGCGGCCGTGAGCTGGCGCTGCCAGCGGTAGCGCGGGTGGTCAGCGCCATAGCCCGCCTCGCCCTGGCGCAGCAAGGCCTGCAGGTTCTGCTTGGTCAAGGGCAGGGCACAGGCCTGGCGAAAGGGGGCGGGACCGTCGGCAAAGGCCTGGAGGTAGGGCAAGGGCACCCCTCCCCAGGCCTCCTCGAATCCTGCCGAAACGCCGCCATTGCTGGCGTGATACACGGCATGGATCGGCTGATCGCGCCAAGTCAGCAGCTGGCGGTTGGTGGCGGCCACGGCCCGGCGCAGCTCGGAGCTGGCCTGGCCAGGATCGCCATAGACCTGGCACTGGGTATCGGCGCAGAGGTGGTAGCCATCGGCCATGAAGCGCTGGCGATTGCGCAGAGCCCAGGTGCGGGCCAGGATCGCCTGGGCCGAGAGGGCCGCCCCAGGGGCACCGGCGCCAATTTCATGCGGCACAACCCCCAACAGATAGCGCTCCAGGGGCACCACTTCAACCAACGTCCAGCTGCCGTAGGCATCGCCCTGGAGCCGGAAGGGACCCTTAAACACACCCCCGTCCCAACGCAATCCCGCCGGTGCCCTCAGGCTGATCGGCCCCTGCAGGGCCACGGTTCCCTTCGACCCCTGGGCCGCCAGGGCGGTGCGCCGCACTAGGCGCAAGCTCAGCTGGCTGGCCTTGAGTCCCGCCGGGGCCGCCGTACGCGGCGGCGCCCACACCTCCCAGTCGGCGGGATGGGCGATAACCACCGCCACCCCCTGCTGGCGCCAACGGTCGGCCGCCAAACTGGCGGCCTCATAGCTGGGAAAGGGACCCAGCACCGTGCGGCTGATCCGCAGAGGACTGGCTAGGGGCTCGGTGCGCCAGACCAGTTTCAGGCTGGGTTCCAGCAGCCGCTGGCCCTTGGCATCCACCAATTCCAAGGGCCCCTTGACGCTCTCCAGCAGGAGCGGGGCCGCCGAGGGCTTGCTGCCTAGGTGGGCAGCCAGCCCGACCCAGAGCAAGGGTTGGTCGCTGCGGACCGCAGGCGGCGGCGGCACGGGCCAGGCGAGCCCGTCGGCGGCGCGGCAGCCGGGCGCCAGTAGGGGCCAGGCCAGCAACAGGGAAACCAGGGCAAAACGCCTGCGCCCTAGGGGCTTGATACGCAGGCGCGACGGATGGGGCAGGGGGGATGGGGGCACGGCCTGGGGACGGGAGCTTGGCGGAAGGCACTTCCGCGTCGTACTTTGATTGTTTGTGCCCGAGCGGCGAGAGACATGCCGAAGCTCAAGACCCGCAAAGCTGCCGCCAAGCGGTTCAAGGCCACCGGCAGTGGGAAGTTCATGCGGCGGCGTGCTTTCCTCAATCACCTGCTCGATCACAAGAGCCCGAAGCGCAAGCGCCACCTCGGCACCATGGCCCTTGTCAACGAGCGCGACGCAGACAACGTGCGCGCCATGCTCCCCTACAGCTGATCGCTGCGCGGGTTCCCGTTTTTCCCTTTCCCTGAGATCCATCCATGGCACGCGTTAAGAGGGGCAATGTCGCCCGCAAACGCCGTAACAAAATCCTGCGCCTCGCCCGGGGCTTCCAGGGCAGCAGTGGCTCCCTGTTCCGCACCGCCAACCAGCGGGTGATGAAGGCCCTCTGCAATGCCTACCGGGACCGTCGCCGCCGCAAGCGCGACTTCCGCCGCCTCTGGATTGCCCGCATCAACGCCGCAGCTCGCCTTAACGGCCTTAGCTACAGCCGGCTGATCGGTGGCCTCAAGAAGGTCGATGTGCAGATCAACCGCAAGATGCTGGCCCAGCTGGCCATTGTTGACCCGACCAGTTTCACCGCAGTGGTTGGCGCCGCCAATAGCTGAATTCGCCTGGTAGGCCCATGGATCATCTGCTTCCCCAGGCCTATCTCATCGGTCTGATCGTTCTGCTTGGTGGCGCCGCCGTGGTGGTTGCCAGGCAGATTTTTCGTGTGCGCCGTGATGAAGCCACCCTGGGCCGGCTCGAGGGGGTGGCGAAATCCAGCGACCGCTCCTGCGCCGACCTCTACGAGCTGGGCTCGGTGCAACTGCGCAAACGGCTCTATGGCGAAGCCGCCGCAAGCCTCAAGCTGGCCCTAAAAACCGCCGACGGCGAGCCGGCCGAAGCCCAGGCCCTGATCCAGAACGCCCTCGGCTTTGCCCTGGCCGCCCAGAACAATTACGCCGCCGCGATCCGCCACTACCGCTCCGCCCTGAAGTTCAAACAGGCCTACCCGGTGGCCTTGAACAACTTGGCCTTTGCCCTAGAAAAACAAAGTAAGGCCGATGAAGCCTTAGCAACCTACCGCCAGGTCTTAGAGCTCGATTCCTCCAACAGCACGGCCCGCAAACGACTCAAGCGGCTGGAACGCACAAAGATTTAAGGAGCACGAGAGCCCCCTACCGACCAAGAATCTCGGCGAAGTTCAAGTTTGGATCCAACCCCCCAAGCCAACGCGACCTACCCCTACCAAAGACCCCGAACCGGCTGGGCCTTGGTGACGCCCAAGGGTGTCCGGCCGGACACCTGAACCGGATTCAAGACCAGCTGGCCCCCACTGTTGGTCAGCCGGGGCGCAATCCAACCATTGAGGGCTAGGGATTCCAGCCCCTGAAATTCGCCGCCCGCCTCCAGGCCAGCGACCTTGTTGTTAGCAAGCACCAACAGGTCGAGCTGGTCCGATTTGGCATTGAGATTCCCCTGCACCGGCACCGCCACCGAACCCACGGTCATCTCGCCGTGGAGATCCACCATCTGGCCTAGGGCCCGCACGGTGACCAGCCTGAGGGTCACGGGCAACACCGAGCCACCGTTGAAGGCCTGGTAGGTGCCATTCCACTGGCGCGGCAACTGGCTGCTAATCACCACCGCCCGGGCAACCGGATCAAAGGTATCGATCGGCGCCAGTTCGCCCAGCAAGGCCCGATCGGCCGCCTGCTCGCTGCGGGGAGGCGCCTTGAACGGCACGATGGCGCCCACCGACAGGGGGGTCGCGGCCAACAGAAAGGGAATCACAGCTGCACCTGGAATTGCCAACAGGTTAAGGGCAACTAGGGCGGCGACATCGGCCAGGCAGTACCTTCAAACCAGCCTCCAATTCTGGAGTTGTCCGTTGTCCATCCCTGGAGAAATCCAAGAGCGGAATGGCCCATAGCCCCAATCCCCTTCCAAGCGCGGCCGTCGCCAGTACCGCCCAGGACCCTGGCCTGGTGATTGGCGGTCGTCGCTTCCTCAGCCGCCTGATGACCGGCACCGGCAAGTACCCCAGCTTGGCGGCCATGCAGGCCAGCCTGGTGGCCAGTGGCTGCGAGATCGTTACCGTCGCCGTGCGGCGCGTTCAAAGCCAGGCCGCCGGCCACGAAGGCCTGCTGGAAGCGATCGACTGGCAACGCATCTGGATGCTGCCTAATACCGCCGGCTGTGCCACGGCGGAGGAGGCGGTGCGGGTGGCCCGCCTCGGCCGGGAGCTGGCCAAGCTGGCCGGCCAGGAAGAGAACACCTTCGTGAAACTCGAGGTGATCCCGGATTCCCGCCACCTGCTGCCCGACCCGATCGGCACCCTGCGGGCTGCCGAAATCCTGGTGAAAGAGGGCTTCACCGTGTTGCCCTACATCAACGCCGATCCGATCCTGGCCAAACATCTGGAGGAGGCCGGCTGCGCCACGGTGATGCCCCTGGGCTCGCCGATCGGCTCGGGCCAGGGGATCCGCAATGCCGCCAACATCGCCCTGATCATCGAAAACAGCCGGGTACCGGTGGTGATTGATGCGGGCATCGGTGTGCCTAGTGAGGCGGCCCAGGCCATGGAAATGGGAGCCGACGCCCTGCTGATCAACAGCGCCATCGCCCTGGCCGGAGATCCGGCAGCCATGGCCCACGCCATGGGGCAGGCCTGCGAAGCCGGCCGCACCGCCTTTCTGGCCGGCCGGTTGCCCCGGCGGGCCCAAGCCAGCGCCAGCTCCCCCCAACAGGGTCTGGTGGGCCCTTAATGGCTAACGGAGGTGGGTAAGGCTCCCAGCTCCTGGCCATCGAGGGCTCAAGGAACGCAAGATCGCCGCTGGGTGAGTGACGTTCAGTACCGGATTGGCGATCCGGCCAACGACCCCCCTTATGGTCTGGCCCACGTTCGGTACCACACCATGGCAGTCACCCAGGAGGACGGAGGGCGCCTCAATGCCTTCGCCAAGGAACCACGCATGGAGGTGATGGCGGCCGGCCAGGGCCCCAGCCCCGCCAGCCTGGTGCTGATGATCGGCGGGGCGGCCCTGGTGCTGCTGCTGGTGGCCGTGGCCGTGGGCATCAGCTGAGGCTGACTGCTCCCTTTCACAAAGTTCCAGGGCCCAAGCCGAATCAAGACTCTTGCGGAGGGTCCAAACCTGCCAAGCAAGCCTGGGGACCCCTGCCCGGGAAGGGGGGCGGAACACCTGTAGTAGCTTGCCCTAACCGAGCATTTGCTCGTTCACAGGAGTCCTGGGATGAAGGTTCTCGTTCTCGGCGGCGACGGCTTCTGTGGCTGGCCCTGCTCGGTGAATCTGGCGGATGCCGGCCACGATGTCGTGATCGTCGACAACCTGAGTCGCCGCAAGATCGACATCGATTTGGGCGTGGAATCGCTCACGCCGATCGCCACGATCCAAGATCGCCTCAGCGCCTGGGAACAGGTGGGCGGCCGGCCGATGCGCTTCGTCTCCCTCGACGTTGCCAAGAATTACGCGCGCCTGCTGTATTTGCTGCAAACGGAGCGACCCGACGCGATCGTCCATTTCGCCGAACAGCGGGCCGCCCCCTATTCGATGAAATCAAGCGCCACCAAGCGCTACACCGTCGATAACAACGTCAACGGCACCCACAACCTGCTGGCGGCGATTGTGGAGAGTGGCATCGATCCCCACATCGTCCACTTGGGAACCATGGGGGTGTACGGCTACGGCTCCCACCGCGGCGCCACGATTCCCGAGGGCTATCTCACGGTTGAGGTGCCCCAGCCCGATGGCAGCCGCTTTACCGAGAAGATCCTGCACCCCACGGATCCCGGCAGCGTCTATCACATGACTAAGACGCTCGACCAACTGCTCTTCTTCTACTACAACAAAAACGACGCCATCCGCGTCACCGACCTGCACCAGGGCATCGTCTGGGGCACCAACACCGCCCTTACCGAGCAGGATCCGCGCCTCACCAATCGGTTCGATTACGACGGCGATTACGGCACGGTGCTGAACCGTTTTCTAATGCAAGCGGCGATCGGCTATCCGCTCACGGTCCATGGCACCGGCGGCCAGACCCGCGCCTTCATCCACATCCGCGATTCGGTGCGTTGTGTGCAGCTGGCCCTGGAAAATCCGCCCGAACGCGGCGAGAAGGTGAAGATCTTCAACCAGATGACCGAAAGCCACCAGGTGGGTGAACTGGCCCGCAAGGTGGCTGACCTCACCGGCGCCCAAATCAACTACCTCCCCAATCCCCGCAAGGAGGCGATTGAAAACGACCTGATCGTGGACAACCGCTGCTTCATCGAGATGGGGCTCAAACCCACCACCCTTGATGACGGCCTGCTCAGCGAGGTGGTCGATGTCGCCCGCCGCTGGGCCGACCGCTGCGACCGCTCCAAGATCCCCTGCGTCTCCGCCTGGACCACCACCCAGGCCGTCGCGATCCAAGCGCCGGCCTGACCCTGAGCCCGCCGCCCCTCCGCTCCCACCCATGCGCCCTAACCAGCCCTCGTGAGGATCGCCTTCTTCACCGAAACCTTCCTACCGAAGGTCGACGGCATTGTGACGCGGCTCACCAAGACGGTGGAGCACCTGGTGGCCGCCGGCGATGCCGTGATGATCTTTTGTCCGGAAGGAGCCCCCGAGACCTACCTGGGGGCCCAGGTGGTCGGCGTGCCAGCGATGCCCCTCCCCCTCTATCCGGAGCTGAAGCTGGCCCTGCCCAGGCCCTCGGTGGCTGAGGCCCTCGACACCTTCGCCCCGGACCTGGTCCATGTGGTCAACCCGGCAGTGCTCGGCTTGGGCGGGATCTGGCTGGCTAAAACCAAGGGCATCCCCCTAGTGGCCAGCTACCACACCCACCTGCCCAAGTACCTGGAGCACTACGGCATGGGCATGCTGGAGCCCCTGCTCTGGGAACTGCTCAAGGCCGCCCACAATCAGGCCCAACTCAACCTCTGCACCTCCACGGCCATGGTCGAGGAGCTACGCGAGCACGGCATCCAGCACACCGCCCTCTGGCAACGGGGTGTCGACACGGAGCTGTTTCGCCCCGAGCTCCGCTCCGAAGCCATGCGGCAACGGCTGTTCGGTCGCCATGGCGCCAGCGACAGCCTGCTGCTCTACATCGGCCGCCTCTCAGCCGAAAAGCAGATCGACCGCATCCGCCCCGTGCTGGAAGCCCTGCCCGGCAGCCGCCTGGCCCTTGTGGGCGATGGGCCCTATCGGGCCCAGCTGGAAAAAATCTTCGAAGGCACCGCCACCACCTTCATGGGCTACCTGGCCGGCACCGACCTGGCCAGCGCCTATGCCAGCGCCGATGCCTTTCTGTTCCCCTCCAGCACCGAAACCCTGGGCCTGGTGCTGCTGGAAGCCATGGCCGCCGGCTGTCCGGTGGTGGCCGCCAACCGGGGCGGCATCCCTGACATCGTCAGCGATGGCCTCAATGGCTGCCTCTATGAACCCGACGAAAGCGGCAGCCTCACCGCCGCCACCCAACGGTTGCTCGGCGATCCCAGCCGGCGCCAACAACTGCGCCTCGATGCCCGCCAGGAAGCCGAGCGCTGGGGCTGGGCCGGAGCCACCGCCCAGCTGCGTCGCTACTACGACCAAGTCCTGACGCCGCCCCTGCAACTGGTGGCCTAAGGAGCAGGGGAGCTCTCGCAGAGCAAAGAACAATCCCCCGTTCAGGGGGCCATTAGCAACCGCTGTTGCAGCTCGGCCAGATCGCTGGAGACCCGGGCCAGGGTTTGCTGCAACAGGAGCCGGTCAGCGGCGGTGGGGGCCGCTGGCTTGGCGATGGCGCCGGGCTCCGGGTCCCCATCGGCCATCTCCTCAACGGTGACCTTGACCACCGGATTGCCCAGGCCGGGCTGGAGCCGATCGAGGCTGTCGCGCAGGGAGCGGGCGGCGCCATCCCCTTCCTGCTTGAGGGTGCCCAAGGGATCGCTGGAGTCGGTAAAGGCTTCGATCACATCACGGGGACCACCACGGCGGGCCCGTTCCACCACCGCCATGCCCACGGGCAACACCTCCTGCATCAGGGCCAGCCGTAGGGCATCAAGGGGGTCAGCCGCCATGGCAGGCACCAGGTGCTTTCGCACTGCTTACTGAATAGCCCCAGTCTGCCCGCCCCGGGCTCAGGGTGTGCGGCTCACCCCGGGCTGGACAATCACCTGGTGGCTGGCCGGCTGGCGAGATCCCAGCCACCAGCCGCCTACCAGGGAGAGCACCAGCAGGGCCGTGAATGGCAGCACCGCCTGGCGGGTCACCTCCAAGCTGCACCACTCGGCCCAGTTGCGTAGCAGGCGCTCGCGGTCAAAGCGGCGGCGCTCACTGGCCTGCTGTTGCAGCCGGCGCCGCAGGGATTTGGCCACCCAACGCTCAAACGCCCGCTTCTTGGTGACCGCCATCTTGCGCTCCACCTCCAGCAGTTGGCCGGAGGTGAGCTCTGGGTTGAAGGTGCTGATCAACTCCAGGGTCTTGAGGAACATCTCCACGGCGCCATCCTTGATGGCGGTGTCCTCTGGGGGCAGCAGCTCCCAAACCAGCTCCGGGTAAAAGCGGGCCCGGTTGGCCTGGATCTGGTCCTCCGCCAGCTGGCCGGGCTCCCGCAGCCAGCGATCCGTGTTGGCGTCGAAGCGGCGCCAATACAGGAACGGATTGAGATAGATCGTCTTTCCAGCCAGCTGAATGCTGTCCTGCTGAAGGCGGCGCTGCAGCTGGATGTCCTGCTCGATGGCGGCCGTCAAGGGTGAGTGGCTGGGCCCCGATGGTATCGAAATCGGCCCGATGCCACCAGCCCCGCCCCCCAAGACCCATCCCCTAAAAGGTTGGTGGTTGCGAGCGGGCCGTGGTGAGGACGGCGGCCGGGCCGTGGGCCGTCAAGGCGCCTCATTCCCACTCGATCGTGCCGGGGGGCTTGCTGGTGATGTCGTAGACGACCCGATTCACCCCTTTCACCTCATTGACGATGCGATTGGAGATCGTTTCCAGTAATTCGTAGGGCAACCGCGACCAATCGGCGGTCATGCCGTCTTCGGAGGACACACAGCGCAACACGATCGGGAAGGCGTAGGTGCGTTTATCCCCCATCACGCCCACACTTTTAACGGGCAACAACACAGCAAAGGCCTGCCAGATGTCGTGATAAAGGCCGGCGATCTTCACTTCCTCGCGCACGACAAGATCGGCGTCGCGCAGGATATTGAGCTTTTCGGCGGTTACTTCGCCCAGGATCCGAATCGCCAGGCCGGGACCGGGGAAGGGATGGCGACCAACGATTTCTTGGGGGAGCCCCAGGGAGCGCCCCACCTTGCGCACCTCATCTTTAAAGAGGCGCCGCAATGGTTCCACCAGCTTGAACTGGAGATCCTTGGGCAGGCCGCCGACGTTGTGGTGGCTCTTGATCTTAACGGCAACCCGTTCGCCCGTTTTGGGGTCGACGTTGGTGCCAGCCGACTCGATCACATCGGGATAGAGGGTGCCCTGGGCCAGGAAATCAAAGGGGCCGAGGCGCTTGCTTTCTTCCTCAAAAACCCGAATGAATTCGGTGCCGATAATCTTACGTTTTTCCTCGGGATCGGTAATCCCAGCCAACTTACTAATGAAGCGATCGCGGGCATTGATGTATTCGACATTGATATGGAAACGCTTGTCAAAAAACTCCACCAGGAACTCTGGTTCACCTTTACGCATGAAGCCTTGATCGATAAACATGCAGGTGAGCTGGTCACCGATTGCCTGGTGCAAAAGGAACGCCAGGGTGGAGGAATCCACCCCACCTGAGAGGGCCAAGAGCACTCGACGTTCGCCTACCTGCTCCCGCACCGAAGCAATCGCTTCCTCAATGAAAGCGGCCGTGGTCCAATCGGGTTCACAGCCGCAAATATGATATATAAAGTTGCGCAGCATCACCATGCCGCCCGTGGAATGCACCACCTCAGGGTGGAACTGCACGCCATAAAGCCGCCGCCCGTGATTAGCAACCGCCGCCTCAGGAGTGTTCTCGGTGTGGGCAAGCCGCACAAATCCCTCTGGCAGAGACTCCACCGAATCGCCATGGCTCATCCACATCGTCGAGCCTTGCTCGACATTGGTGAGCAGATCGATCGGATCGTCCACCGTGATCGGCGCCTTGCCGTATTCGGCCCGGCCGGCAGCCACCACGGCGCCGCCCAGCTGCTGGACCATCAGCTGCATGCCGTAGCAAACGCCCAGCACCGGAATGCCCAGGTCCCAGATGGCGGGATCGCAGACCGGCGCACCCTCTTCGTAAACCGAACTGGGGCCACCGCTGAGGATGAGTCCTTTCGGAGCCAGCTGGCGCAGCTCCTCGGCCGTGGTGGCATAGCCCATCACCAGCGAATACACCTCGGTCTCGCGCACCCTGCGGGCAATCAGCTCCGAATACTGGGAGCCAAAATCCAGGATCACGATCGCCGGGGAGCGGCCGTTATCACCGTCGGCGTTCTGCTGCGCAGCGGACATAGGGGCTCGTTAAGGCGACGGGTCGCGACTGGGCTACAGCCGCCAGATCTGTGGTGAAAGCCTAGGCGTCAGGCCTGGAAGGCCTGCCAGAGCAGCTGTCCCTGGGGACCCTGGGCCGTGATCTGGCGCTGGCGATCGAAGAGCACGGCCCCGACCCGGGTGGCCTGCTGGCCGTAGCGGGCTAGGTAGGCCTCTGCCCGCTGCTCAACGCTGGTGGCGATTCGCTGACGCAGGCGATCAGCGGTGGCCGGATCCCTAGCCGCCAGACCCGCCAGGCCCGCCTCCACCGTGGCCGCCCCATGCAGGGCCAGCAGATCGGCACCGTCCAGCCCCTCCAGGGCCGCCAGGGCCACTAGCACCTCCGCGCGGCCATCGGCCAGGTGGTGGTGGGTGTGAAAGATGCCTCCCGCCAGCTTGATCAACTTGCCGTGGTACCCAAACAGCAACAGCCGCCGCACCCCCGCTTCCGCCGCAGCCACCAGCAAGGGCCCCAGCCAGTTGCCCGCCTTGAGGAGCAGGTCCGGCGCCAGACCTAGACGCGGGGCGAGATCCATGCCGTTCTCGCCGATCACCAACACCAAATCGCCGTTGAACCCTGCGGCGCCAGCGCGCCGCTCCAACTCCGAGCGCGCCAGGGCCAACTGGTCCGGGGCGGCGCTGCTTTGGACTAGGGCCTGGGTGCCGATCAGGGCCAGGCCATCGACCACGCCAAAGGCCGCATTGCTGGTGCGTTCGGCCAGGGCCCGCCCCTGGGGAAACACCAGCCGCAGCACCAGGGCCTGATCTGCGGGCAGCAGGGGCCGCAGGTTGGTTTCGAGCAGCTGGCGGGCGTAGGCCGAATGGCAGAGGGCCCGGTCTTGTCCATGCACCCCCACGCCTTCGCCGGCCTCCAACTGCAGCCAGGGCTGCTCCGGCTCCAGGGGCTGGCAACGCACCAGCACCCACACCACCAGGCCGCGGGTGAGGTCGAGCAGGGCCCCGGGTTCGCAGCGGGCCACCGCCAGGGCCTGGCCATCGCCCAGGGGCGCGGCCGCCTCCACCGGTACCGGCCGGATCTCGGCGGGTTGCACCAGGTCCAGGGGCTGGTCGGGCCCAAAGGGCTGGCCCTGCAGGGCCAGGAGGGCCGCCCGGGCGGCCGCCGTCACCCACACGGGCAGGGTGTAGCCCTCAGCCATCGAACCGATCGGGGCGCAACATTAAAAGAATGGGGTGTTCACCGTTTTTTATGGTGGTCGATCGCGCCGCCGCGGCGTCACCCCGCCCCTCGCCCCCGCCACTGCCATGCAGGACAAACTCACCTTGATGATCCCCGGCCCCACACCGGTGCCGGAAACCGTCCTGCTGGCAATGAGCCGCCACCCGATCGGTCACCGCAGCGCCGATTTCCAGAAGATCGTCAAACGCACCACCGCCCAGCTGAAGTGGCTGCACCAGACCAGCGGCGACGTGCTGGCCCTCACCGGCAGCGGCACGGCGGCGATGGAGGCCGGCATCATCAACGTGCTCAGCAAGGGCGACCGGGTGCTTTGCGGCGACAACGGCAAGTTTGGTGAGCGCTGGGTGAAGGTGGCGAAGGCCTATGGCCTGGATGTGCAGGTGATCAAGGCGGACTGGGGCCAGCCGCTTGATCCCGAAGCCTTCCGCGCTGCCCTGGAAGCGGACACGGGCAAGGCGATCCGGGCCGTGATCATCACCCACTCGGAAACCTCCACCGGGGTGATCAACGACCTCAAGACCATTACCAGCCACGTGCGCGCCCACGGCACGGCCCTCACCATCGCCGACTGCGTCACCAGCCTGGGCGCCACCAACGTGCCCATGGATGAGTGGGGCCTAGACGTAGTTGGCTCCGGCTCCCAGAAGGGCTACATGATGCCGCCGGGCCTGGCCTTTGTGGCCATGGGCGAGCGGGCCTGGACCGCCTACGAGCGCTCCGACCTGCCGAAGTTCTATTTGGACCTGGGCAAATACCGCAAATCAGCAGCGGCTGACAGCAACCCCTTCACCCCGGCAATCAACCTCTACTTCGCCCTGGAGGCCTCGCTCGAGATCATGCAGGCCGAAGGCCTCGAGGCAATTTTCGCCCGCCACGACCGGCACCGCCGCGCCACCCAGGCGGCAATGAAGGCCATCGGCCTGCCCCTTTATGCCGCCGAGGGCTATGGCAGCCCGGCGATCACGGCCGTGGCCCCCGAGGGCATCGATGCCGAAGCCCTGCGCAAGAAGGTGAAGGATCGCTTCGATATCCTGCTGGCCGGCGGCCAGGACCACCTCAAGGGCAAGGTGTTCCGCATCGGCCACCTCGGCTTTGTCTGCGACCGGGACGTGATCACCGCCGTGGCGGCGATTGAGGCCACCCTGCAGGAACTGGGCCTGGCCAAGGCTGCCATCGGTGCCGGCGTGGGCGCCGCAGCGCTCGAACTGGCCCGCTGAGCCCGATCGCCGGGTCCGGGTGCCAAGCCCCTGGACCCGGCCCATGCTCCAAATCCCCTGTCAAGCCAGGGCCGAGCCAACAAACGGGGCTGGCAGCCAACCAAAGGCTGCTAATATTGAACCGTGCGGGTGTAATTCAGTGGTAGAATGTCAGCTTCCCAAGCTGAACGTCGCCGGTTCGAATCCGGTCACCCGCTTTGAGAGCTCAGCTGGTACCTATGACTAAGGCCTAACCTTTCAAGCTAAAACTTTGCTCCCAGGCATGGCGAATCATTGCCCATTCGCCCACGGGAGTGATCGGCCTAACCCTGACCAGGAGGGCGCTTAGCCACGGGGCTTTATCAACTGCAGCACCTGGGGACCAAGACTGCCGGCGCGACGCTCACAATCAAGGGCCCGCAAAATCAAGAGGGCGGCTGCTTCGACATCACCCTGCTCAGCTGCAGCTTCAGCAGCGGCCTCATGAACGGAAGCCTGACCAATCAGGATCTTTTTCTTATCACCGCTAACGGCCGGTAGGACTGATTGCATGTCTGGCCTGAACAAAACTGATACCTTCTTAGAAATATACTGCCAGGCGAAACATTTTGGCTTGGGAAGCTGGAAACCTTGATCAACCGGCCAAGATCAAGCAAGCTTGCTGGACCAAGCAGAGCAATCTCTGGGTGACCGAGGGTGCTGATCCGGGCATGGCAGAGCTGGTTTGCTGATCAAACCCAGTCCCTCAATATCGGTAGATCAGGCGTGGATGGGGCTGCCCCGATTCAGGGGTCAAGTGCCCGGCTCTTCACGATTGCCCCCCAACTCGACGATCTGGGCCCGGAGTTGGTCCGAACGTTGCTCGTCACCCCGGGTAATCGCAACCGCCAGGGCGAATTCCAGCTTTTCCAGTTGGTGGTCCCCTTCCTCTGGGGCCTGACAGGCGGGTGTCCCTGGTCCGACTTTATTGCCATGGCGCCCGTTACTGGCCTGGCTAGAGATGAATGATTGTCCAGCACACTGGCTGTTGAAGGTTGCCATCGTTGTCTTTCTTCCCATTGTGGCATCGACGGTCAGCCCTCAGCCAGCCGCCAAGGTGAGGGTCTCCTCGCTAGGCAGCCCGGCTTCCATCCCTGACGCATCGGCTTCTCGAGCCTCCAGCTCCGCCAGGCCTTCCCAGTCCAAGTCTGGATCCAGGCCTGCCAAATCTGAATCGGTTGCATCGACTGGGGCGATCGGCAGCTCGATGTTCGGCAGCTGGCTATTGGACAGCTCCGTGTCCGCCAACAGGTTGCGGCAATCGGCCAACAGCTGGTCGACCGAATCCAGGCAAGCCAGCTCGGCCGGATCAACCTCGGGAGCAGTCCTGATATGGGCCTGGAGGCTGGCACCCTGAACCTCCAGAGCCCTGAGCCGTTGCTCGAGACTCACCAGCCGCTTGGACAGGGCTGCCACCGTCTGGGCCAGGTCCTCAGCGGTGCGACTGATTCGGAAGGACACGGATTCGGACACGGTCGAGTGGCAAATAGATGGGCCGATCACACCACAGAAATGGCCATCGCTCAAGTGATCTCCCAGACTGCCTTCACCCCCAGGAATCGCCCCGGATGCACGGCCCCATCACCCTGCTGCTCTATCTGCTGGCGGGCCTGGGCGGTGGCTTTTTGGCCATCCGCACCGGCATTCCCGCCGCCCCCCTGGCGGGTGCCCTGCTGGGGGCCGGGTTGGTGAGCATGAGCGGAAAACTGGAGGCGGCCCAATGGCCCCAGGGCACCCGCACGGTCTTGGAAATCGCCATCGGCACGGTGATCGGCACCAGCCTCACCAGCACGGCCTTGGCCGAATTACGCCTGTTGTGGCGTCCCGCCATCCTGATCACCGTGACCCTGGTGATGACAGGGCTGGTGGTGGGGCTGTGGTGCAGCCGCCTGCTGGGCATTGATCCGATCGTGGCCCTGCTGGGCGCCGCGCCAGGGGGCATCAGCGGCATGAGCCTGGTGGGCGCCGAATTTGGCGTGGGGGCAGCCGTGGCGGCTTTGCATGCGGTGCGGTTAATCACGGTGCTTGTGGTGTTGCCCCTAGTGGTGCGGCTGGTGCTCTCCCTGGATCAGGCCCCACCAACCAATTGAGGGAAGCAGCGCCACCCCCAGACCGGCCGCCCTGAAAACTGGCGAACCTGGACAGACGCCAGGCGATCGATACGGTGATCTGATCTTCCCCAGCGCCGGACACCAACCCATGGCGATCCACCCCCTTGCCAGCGCCAGCCAGGCCCTACTGATCCCCGCTCTGGCGATGGGCCTCCTGGATCCAAGCCAGCTCCTGGGCCGCCCTGCCCTAGCCGCCGCTGGCGACACCCCGGGGGGCAAGGGCGCCCAGGTGTATTGCTATATGCGCGTTGCCGGCAACAACCACGAGGTCAGCTGGATCGCTGCCTATGCGTTGATCAAACGCCAAAGCGCCAGCCTGTTCAAAACCTCGCCTGAACATGCCTCGGTGATGATCACCGAAGCGGTGGTCCAGAACCCCACAAGCTTCCCTGAATGTGGCAAATACCTAGGCAGCCTGTATGAAAAGCAAGCGGCGGCCGAAGCGGCTGCCGCTGCCGCCCCCGCCGCCAGCCAACCCAGCACGAGCAACAGCGGCGTCAACCGAAGCGATCGACCCAATTAGGTCCTGGCGCGGCTGACTTGGCTGATCCTGGAGCCGGTGGCAACCCTGGTGTCGGGCGGCCGGCCAACCCTGCAGCCACCACTCCCGCGTTCACCAATCCTCCAGCAGGGCCTTAACCATGGCCGGAAAACCCTGACGCCGCAGCTGCAGCGGCCGGCGCTGCAGCAACAGGGCAATCCGTTCCGCCTTGCTGGCAATCAGGGCATCGACCAGCTGGTCAGCCACCCCCAATTGCAGCCAATGGCTAGTGAGGCTGCCCTCCATGCCGATGCGATGGCAGCGGTCCTCGGCCTGCTCGGTATCGCCGGGGGTCCAGGGGCGCTCCAGCAGCACCACATGGCGGGCCCGCTGCAGGCTGAAGCCCAGGCCGCCGGCCCCGTAGGTGGCAATCAACAGGCGGGAGGCACCCGCCTGAAAGGCATCCACGGCACTCTGGCGCTGGGGCGGCGGGACCTGGCCGGTGAGCAGCTGGCCGCCGAGCCGCTCGTGCAGCAATTGGGCAGAAGCCACAAAACTGCAGAACAGCACCACCGATTCCCCCTGGGCCAGCAGCTGGCCCACCAGGGCGGCCGCCGCCGGCAGCTTGTAGTCGGCACCGATCTGGCGCAGGGCTGTAAACACGGCCAGGGCCTCGGCATCGCGCCTCACCTCGCCGCGAGCCACCCGACGGCGATAGTCCTCCACCTTGCGTTGCAGCATGTATTGGAAGCCTCGACCGGCGGCCTCATCCAGCTCTACCGGCACCATCTGCCGTTCCTTGGCCGGCAAATCAAGACAATCCTGTTTTCGGCGATGCAAGAGCAAGGGCCGGGTCAGGCGCTGCAGCTCCTCGAGCTGGCTAGCGCCCTGGGCCTGCCAATGGCGCACGCCCCCCCGCTCCAGCCAGTGGCCGTGGCAGTAACGCTCCTCAAAGGCCCGTTGGTCCCGGGCGATCGGATGGCCGATCGCGGCCAGTAGGGGAAACAGCTGGGCCGGCCGGCCATTTTTCATCGGCGTGCCCGTCAACAACCAGGCCGCCCTCAGGCGCGGATGGCGGGCCAGGCGCAGGAAGGCCTGGGTGCGGGCCGCCGTGACGTTCTGGGCGTAGTGGGCCTCATCCGCAATCAAGACCGTGCCGGCCGGGGGCAGGACCCGGGGCAGCTTTGCCCAGCTATGCAGCTCTAGATCCAGCTCCAGGCTGGCGGCCTCGCGGCGCCAGTGGCCATGGAGCCCGGCTGGGGCCAGCACCACCACCCGACAATCGGCGCAGCGCACCATCGCCCGGGCTGCCACTAGGGCCGTCAGCGTCTTGCCCAGGCCCATGGGATCGGCCAGCAGGGCCCCGCGACGGGCCAGCAGCCAGCGCACCGCACCCCGTTGGTGGGCAAACAGGCGGCGTTGATCAGCCAGGGGCTCCCCAGGGGCAGCGGCAGCCACCAACTGGCGGTGGGGCGGCAGGGGCGGCAGGGGCTGGTCCAGCCAGGCCAGCCACTGGAGCAGCTCCGGCTCCCAATGAAAACGCTGGCCCAAGCCAGCGTTGAGGGCACCGCCGGCCTCCAGGGGAAACTCCCAGCAGCGGCGACGCGCAAACCAGTGGCCCTGGGGTCGGATTGCCCGCAGCTGGGCCTGGGTAACGGCATCGAATGGGGTGACCACCTCGATCGTGCCGGCGGCACCCAGCCGCATCAGGCACCGGGACGGCTCAGCCAAGGGTTAACTGCCGACAGGTTGGAACCCCAGGGCAGCACGGGGGACCCGATCGGGCCATGGGGAGCTGGATCGAACAGGGGGCCACAGGGGATTGCCTCCAGGCCAGTTACAAGCCCGCTAAGCCAAAGAAAATCTTAAGCAACTTCGCCCCAGCCCGCCAGGGCAGGCTGGCCAGCACAGGAACCTTTGCCAAAGGGGAAAATGGCAGCCGTCGACACATTGACATCTGGGCCGATCGGGCGAGAATTGGCCCAACCGAGACGATCGGATGCACGCCAGGGATGCGGTTTTCCTTGAAGATTTGTGCCCGAAACTTCGCGTTCGACATTGGAGACAATCTCTCCACAAACACACGG